>QQUD01000920.1 GCA_008501785.1 Chloroflexota bacterium | reverse complement strand
CTTCATCCGTATCAATGCCTGGCCACCAAGAGAGCAAATTCGTTACTTCTACCTTTCAATTGTGCGTCGTGCAAAAGAAAAAGGCATACCCCGAGACAAAAACGAAACACCCTTAGAATATTCACAAGGGCTAAAAGAGGAATTCCCTGAAACTGAGAGAGACGTAGATAAACTCACCAGCGCCTTCCTCAAAGCTCAGTATAGTCCCAAAATCATCAACAAAGAAGAAATAAACCCCATCAAAAAACGATGGAAACACATCCGATCAACCCTTCGCCGTCGTCAAAATCGGAAAAATGACGAATGAATCAAATATAAACAAATTTTGTTGCAAAAAACAGTGAAATTCTTATTGACACGAATCTCACCCTTGTTATAATTGCCTTTGGCTTTGTTTGCGAGCGCATGTGTAGGATTCATTTATAAACATTTCGTAGGGTAATAGCGTTCGGTTTCTACAAAGACGACAACTGCGTCAAGACCCCGCATACGTGGTGAAACTTAAAAAAGAGGAAGCGCAGATTTTAATCACATTATCCCTGCGTAGGAGAAGTCTGTCATGACAGAAGTAATATCAGAAACACCGGTGGAGGAAACACCCCCGACCCAACCCAAAACCATCAACGACCTTGAGCCGAAGATGAAATTGAGTGGTTCGGTTATCCGCCTCGAACTTTATGGAGCGTTTATTGACATTGGCGTTGGCGTCAATGCGCTCGTCCATATCTCTCAACTCGGTAAAGAACACGTCAATCGTGTCGCTGACGTTTTAACCGTTGGTGATGAAGTTACCGTTTGGGTAGATAAAGTTGTTAACAGTGAACAGGTTATGGTTTCCATGATCGAACCCCTGGCTGTTGACTGGAAGGACTTGAAAGTAGGTCAAACCTACACAGGCGTTGTTAGCCGTTTGGAAACATACGGAGCTTTCATTAGCATTGGTGCCGAACGGGAAGGCCTGGTCCACATCAGCGAACTCAGCCATGACTACGTAAAACATCCTTCTGAGGTTGTTAACGTAGGCAGTGAAGTTGAAACGCAAGTACTGGGATTCAGCAAACGGAAACGCCGCATTGATTTGAGTATCAAAGCGTTGCTGGAAAAACCAGAAGCACAACAAGAAGTCCAATACAACAGACAAGCAGAAGCGTTTGTTGAATTTGAAGAAGAAGATGACGATATGCCAACCGCTATGGAAATTGCACTTCGTCAGGCAATGGGCGACTCAATGCCCACCAAAAAACAATCCAAACGGGATCGTCGTCGGAAGCGCGGCCGTCGTGATAGAATGCGCAACCAACAAGACGATATCATGGATCGTACACTGCACCGATAAAGAAAAAGCCCCTTCGGGGGCTTTCTTTTTTGCTTTTTCTTCCTGCGGGAGCAACTCAGCAACTGTTGCAACAACTAAAAAACCGTTTCCGGCCAATCAAGCATCCAGGCCTGTAATTGGGATCCTGCTGGTACATCTGTGACACCTTCTGGCACAATCAGCAGTGCATTCGCTTTCACCAGCGATGTCATCATATGGGAACCTTGTCCGCCCGTGGTAACGGCCGTATACCCTTTCCCATCACGTTCCACCACCGCCCGGATATAGCTTTCGCGTCCATCCGACGTCATGGATTCCTGAATGGTCACGGGTATTTGCGGTTTATCTAACCGTTGATGTCCCGCCAACTTCAAAATGGCCGGTCGGGCAAACCGCTCAAACGAAACCATTGCCGATACTGGATTTCCCGGCAATCCCAAATAAGGCACACCGTGATAAGTACCAAAAGCTAACGGCTTACCAGGACGCATCCGTACTCGCCAAAATCCAACGTTCCCTTCTGCTTCCAAAACGGCTTTAACCACATCGTAAGCCCCAACCGACACACCTGCAGAGCTGATAAATAAATCAACCCCAGCATCTAACCCCTGCTGCAAGCAGCGGCGCACATCTAACTCAACATCTTTGGCGACACCCAATGAAACAGGCTCGGCTCCCAATGCCATCACTTGTGCTAATTGCGTGTACCCATTGCTATTTCGTATCTTCCCAGGGCGCAGCGGTTCGTCAATGGCAATCAACTCATCACCAGTTGCCAAAATGCCGACTTTCGGTTTTCGTATCACAGAAACCTGCTGCACGCCCAGCGATGCCAAGACGCCAACTTCTTGAGGACGTAACGGCCGTCCTGCTTCCAAAACCACTTGCCCTGCCTCTATATCTTCGCCAGGATGCCGCAAATAGTCCCCAGATATGACTTCACGACTGACAGCGATGTGTGACGGTAACGGCCGTTCATCATCTCGCCACGGTTCATTTGTATCTTCAACCGGCACAACGGCGTCGGCCCCATTTGGCACAGGTGCACCAGTCATGATGCGAACGGCCGTTCCCGATGTTACTTGCATCTCTGGCACAGCACCTGCAGCCACATCACCAATAACCTGTAGATTTCGTGGAGACGCTTTTGTGGCCCCCACCAAATCTTCTGCCCGCAATGCATACCCATCCATCGACGAATTGGTAAATGGGGGCAAGCTGTCTTGGGCCATCACCGGTTCAGCCAACATCCGCCCCAGTGCATCAAACAGCGCCACTTTTTCGGCAGGTAATACTGAAACGCCAGCGAGAACGGCCGTTAAAGCATCTTGTACAGTTAAATATTCCATTGCACTTTTCTCTTGAGATTGGGGATTAGGGGTTAGGGGTTGGGGACTGGACATTTCTCCAATCCCCAATCCCCAATCCCCAGCCCCTAGTTAAGCTATTGCAAAACGGCCGTCAAGTTCTAGCCGCTCTGCATCACCTTGCATCGCTATCAACACATTGCCAATATGCATCCACAAATCGAGTTTGCCACCAAAACAGGTACGGCTGAAATCGGCCGTGACTTCCTCAACATGATCCCGATCTACACCAGCCGCAAAACGACGATCTTTCCACTTCTTGCGAATCGACTTGAGTTTTACATCAGCGATATTTTTAGACGGCCGTACCAGCGAAGTCGCAATCACCAAACCGGTAATCTCGTCACATGCCAGCAGCGCAAAATCAATTGGTTTTTCACGCTCCACCCCAGTTCCTTCGGTGTAATGTGACAAGATCGTGCGAATGAGCGCTTCATCCCAACCACGTTCGCGCAAAATATCAGCCCCTTTAATTGGGTGTCGGTCTAGATCAGGGTGAATCTCCCAATCAAAATCATGCACCAGCCCCACAATTTCCCAATAATCAGGGTCTTCGCTTAATTGCGCTGCATACCAACGCATCGCTGCCGCCACAGACAGCATATGCCGCCGTAAACCACCATCTTTGACAAACTCACATACCAATTCCCAGGCAGCATCACGATTCATTATCATTATCTGTTTTGCTTTTTATCACGCGATTGCTCTTTACGACCACAGTCACAGCCCCCGCCCTCGTGCTTCGAGCAGCCCGCTTCTGCTTTATCTTTTAGGGCTTGCAGCTCTTCCCAAGGTTCCAAATCATGGCGGAATACCTCATGATATTCACCATCAACCACAACCAAAACCGAATCACGTAAGGCTCGTACATCCCGCACCTTACCTACACCATGTGGTGTACTCACCATCTTGCCCATTTTAGGCAAATGCTTTTTCGCTTCAACATACTGCTCATATTCAAAAACGAGACAGCAGCGTAAACGGCCGCACATACCCGTAATCTCTTGTGGACTCAGCGAAATACCTTGCGCTTTCGCCATCCGAATCGATACAGGGCTAAATTCAGTCAAAAAGGTAGAACAGCAGCGTGGCGCACCGCAGGCTCCATACCCACCCATCAATTTAGCTACATCACGCGGGCCAATTAAGCGCATTTCAATGCGGGTATGAAACGTGCGCCGCAACAAGTTTTGCAAAGGCTTTACATCCAGCTTTTTGTTTTCTGTTGCATAATGAATCGTTAACCACGAGCCATCAAAACTATATTCAGCCTTCACAAATTTAGCATCTTTAAGGCTTAAATTTGCCGCTTTTTCACGACAGCTAATCAGCGCATCCAGTTCTTTAGATTCCCACACCTGTTTCATCACTAGATCGCGAGGGTTTGCCTTCCGCTCAACCGTACGCATCCCCTTTAATCGATGCACTTGCTCTGGATCAATAAAGCTAATTACTTGACCCAATTGACGACCACGTTTTGTCTCAACAATGGCATAATCACCCGGATCAATATCATTATTTGAACCAACTTTAAAATGGTATAGCTTGCCCAGCTTCTGAAATCGGAGGCCTATTATCGATGTTCTTTCAGTTATCACAGATCCCATTAAATAACTCCGCCACTCAGACAGTCCGGTCCCCATAGTTTGCAACTGTCTGAATGTTAGTTTTTATCGTACTTTTAATAAAAACCAATGTTATATCTAATCCCTAAAAATAACAAAAGCCAACCGCATGGCTGGCTCTTGAAACATGCATTATTAGAAACTGTTTATCATTGCCAATTCAGAAAAGGTACAATTCCAAAATGAGAAACGTTTTCTGAATTGGCTTAA
Organism: Chloroflexota bacterium; assembly: GCA_008501785.1. The sequence continues at coordinate 2,780 of QQUD01000920.1, read as the reverse complement.
GGCTTTTACCAAACCGAATTTGATCATTAAATTTTCGAAAAAGCCTATCCAACCATCTCAATTGGAATAAAGTTTGCCGATTGAGTGGACAATGTAACAACGCTCACCCGCGCTGCAACAGCTTGGGCAATTTCTCCCAAAGCTTTAGCAGCAGGCGAATCTGGATATGCAACCACAATTGGCGCACCCGAATCGCCACCAATGCGTACATTGGCTTCCATCGGAACCGTGCCCAAGTATTCAGTTTCGTAATTAGATGCCAACTCTTCGCCAGCACCCGTGCCAAAGAATTCACCACTCATATTTTCAATGACACCAAGAATCGGAACTTCTAGCTTTTCAAAGGTTTTGAGACCACGGAGGGCATCCGCAGCGGCAACTTGCATAGGTTGGGTGATGACAAGTGCGCCAGTCAGCGGCAGCACTTGGGCCAATGTCAATTGCGCATCACCTGTTCCCGGAGGTAGGTCCACAATCAGGTAATCTAACTCACCCCAATCAACGTCTGTCAAAAGTTGGCGAATGGCGCTGTGCAGCATAGGGCCACGCCAAATCAATGGCTGGTCTGGTTTCACCAAAAAGGCCATTGAGATAAATTTAACGCCAAAGTTTTCGGCGGGAACCATCTTTTGATTTTGGGGAGGTGGCATCACATCCACACCCATCATCATCGGAATATTGGGTCCTAAAATGTCTGCATCCAACAAACCAACTTTCGCGCCTTGTTGTGCCAAAGAAATAGCCAGATTTACAGAAATTGTCGATTTACCTACACCGCCTTTACCACTGGAAACAGCAATAGTGCTGCGGAAATTTTGCCCAATTTGCTCACCAATTCGTGAATCGGTGGGCACATTAGAATCCCAATTGACTGTGATTTTGCCCAACCCTTCAATTTTCGCTAAGGCAGCACGGGAATCGCCTTCCATTTTGCCTTTGAGTGGGCAAGCTGGGGTCGTCAACATGATCGTAAATGACAAATCGTTGCCATCGATTTTTACATTGCGCACCATGTTAAGCGAGACAAGATCACGATGTAATTCTGGTTCAATGACGGTAGAAAGTGCCGCCATAACCGCTTTTTCAGTTACGGAATTGTTATTAGACATATTTTTCCTACTAATTTAATTAATAATAAGCCCCACGGTAAGGTAATTGTTTAACTGTTTCATCAGGCAAGGTTGGGGCAGGTTCATCATTAGCCTGGCCTTTCTTTGCTTTACGGTTTTTCTTTGCCTGCTCCGAAAAATTTCGAGCAGTATCTTCCGCAGCAGCTTTCTTTGGCGCAATTTCGCGCCAGTAGCTAATTGGTTTACTCAAACGTTCTTTATCATGAATGTGTGCAGATGAGCGATCATAGCTAGCCAGTTCGTAGTCGTGGTCCATTTTAATCGCGTCAAAGGGGCAAAATTCTGCGCAAAAACCACAGTTCATGCAGATGTCAATATCGATAAAGAACTTTGCGGGCTGAGGCTTGGGACGGCCGTTAGGCAATTTACCCCGCTCAATCCAAATACATTGTGGTGGGCATACTTTGGCACAAATACCACAGGATGTACACCAATCATTTCCCCACTGCTGCCCAGGAGCTGGATCGTCTGTCACTAAAAACGGCACAAAACGGAATCGTTCTGGTGTTGCCAGCTTTTCTTCTGGATAAAACACAGTGCTTACGCCGCGACCTTTCAAACTTTGCCGCACTTTTAAGGCTTCATCATTGTAATAACGGCCACCATTTGCCGCCCATTTAATATCATCTAGATAAGTGACGAAAAAATGCTTTAAGGTAATACTCATTCCTTTTAATATGCCAAGTCCGTACATAACTTATCTCCCTTATCGGTCTACTTCACCCAAAACAATATCAATGCCACCCAAAATAACGACGACATCGGCCACTTTGTGTCCAATGCACATTTTCTCAAGTGAGGTCAGGTTAATGAAGGATGGGGCACGCACATGATACCGTTCTGGATTTGAGCTGCGTCGTTTGGCTGTTATATAGTAGCCAAGTTCACCTTTCGGATTTTCAACACGGCCGTATGCTTCACCAGCTTGCGGCATGCGAATAGCATATTGAGGTTTACCAGGAACAACAGGCTGGCCCAAAGTCTCATCCAAATAGGGCAATACTTGCTTCAAAATACGTAAACTCTGGTGCATCTCTTCGACGCGAACCAGGTAGCGATCAAAGATGTCGCCATTGTAGAAAACTGGGACATCAAAATCGAGTTGGTCATAATATGAATAAGGTTCGGCACGGCGTACATCATAATTGACGCCACTGGCGCGTAACATTGGACCAGCCATACTGGTCGCAATGGCATCTTCTCTGGATAAATAGCCAATGCCAATACCACGGGCACGCACAATTTCGTTGCCGGTCATCAGGCCATCCCCTTGCTCAAGGGCAGCGGGAAGGCGTTCATAAATTAGCTCACGCAAGAATTCCATAGTGGGCTGACCACGTACTTCGTCGGGCAAGTCATAGGCAACGCCACCAAATCGCATGTAATTGCACATCATGCGCGCACCGGCCGCTGCTTCAAAAAAGTCGAGCATCAGTTCACGTTCGATGTAGTAGTAAAGCATCGGCGTTTGCAGCGCACCCATGTCATTCAGCAAGAAGCCTAACGCCCACAGGTGGTTACAGATACGGGTGAGTTCCACCATCAAAATACGAATCCATTCTGCACGCTCAGTCACATCTAAACCCATCAATTTTTCGACTGCGAGCACATAGCCATGATTATTGCCCATGGATGAAAGGTAATCGAGAC
>QQUD01000464.1 GCA_008501785.1 Chloroflexota bacterium | reverse complement strand
GAAAAGGCGGGTCATTGTCTGCTGGTCCATCCCTTGACCATCATCACAGATTGTTAAAGTTACATACAAACCTGTTTTAAAATGTAATCCATAGTGTGATGAAAAAAAGCCATCGTTGGATTCAACATTTTCTGTGCCAGTGGTGATGGTGACAGTACCAGACTGAGCAACAACTGCTTCTGCACCATTCAGAATAAGATTCATGATGATCTGCTGTATCTGACCTTCATCGGCCTCAATGGTTGGCAGATCGGGATACAATTGTGTCTGAATGATTACATTTTTGGGAATAGCAACTCTAAAAAAACTAATGTTTTCTTCAACAAGGTTATTGAGGGAGATTGAACGTGTTTCAAAACGGCCGTGTCCCGAATAGGCTAACAACTGCTTGGTTATGCTCGCTGCTCGCTTGCCAGCAAGGACAGCTTTTTCAATATGAGGACGAGCTGCATTATCTGTTGGCAATTTATGCAAAGCCAAGGAAGTCTGCCCTAGAATGCCAACCAGCAAATTATTAAAATCATGAGCGACACCACCAGCCATTAAGCCCAGGCTTTCTAACTTCTGAGCCGCAATCACCTGCTTACGCTCTGTCACAATCGTCATCAAAGAAAGGACCTGTTTTGATGCATTACCATTATCAAAGGATAAAGTCGCAACTCGATTATGCACCCATTCCCACTCATCACTCTGGTGTTTAATCCTGTATTCTATTTCGCAGTCTGCTTCCGGCACACACTGCATAATGTCTTGCCAAAATGTGTCTACTTGCGTCAAATCCTGGGGATGCACAATTTGAAAGAGACTATGTAAACTGTCGAATTGATGGGTTGGATAACCAAGAAATGATTCTTTGTTAACAAATTCAATCACACGCGAAGCTTGATTAACAATAAAAATAAAATCGGGGGAATGAAACGCCAGATGTTGGAATCGCTGCCGTTCCCAATCAATTTTTTCCCGTCGTTCAACCTCCAGGCGATTTCGGATTCGGGTAATGAGCAAAATGATTAGAGCCACCGTCAAGTTAAAACTGAGAGGGCCATTGATAATTTGCCCCAATGTCACATCGGCAAGAAAAAAACTGTAGGCAAAAATACCCACCATGTGCAGCAAAAAAACAGCCAAAATAGACCACGACGCCAGAAACAAGCTGGCGAAGAGAATGATAACCGTCAGATAATTGAGGATTTGTAAACCGGCTTCGCTTCCTTCAATCGCTGCCAACCCTATAACCATCAAGGTACTGCTAACAACCACTAAAATGACAGCAGGATAATATCTACCCCGCCGATTGATGTAGTAAGCAATGAAAATAATGAAACACAAGGCGATTCTTACCCAAAGTTCAGGGCGGGTAGAAACACCACTTGGCATTCGTAAAATGAAAAGTATTAGGATAATGAGGAAGAAAAAAAGCAGCCAGGAAGCCAACAATTGTGACATTTGCCGGTCCACGAAGTTCTCAAGGGCATCAGTTGGTTTCGTCATCTTGGTCCAAATGTTTTTTATGGGTGGCATAAGGCAACTCTTTTCGGTTGATGCAACGGCCGTTTCCAACAATTTCGTGTTATCAATCAAACGGCAAGGTACTATGGCACCGAGTCTAATAATCATTTTACATAATTTGCATTATAGCAGAGGCAAGATTGGCTCACCTCAGTAAATACGGCGGCTAGTACGAAAGTTTATTTTTCGCACCATGCCGCACAATCGTTATAATCCTTCCCAATCATGACAGAACAAGACCTAACTCAACTCATTGAAGCTGACCGACGCCTTTCCCAATCTATCATTTGGGACATTCAGCGTCGCTATTTTTTACAAAACGGAATGCGTGCATGGCAAGACGACGTCGTACCACACACCATTAGCAGTAATCCGGTAATGGCGCGTGCATACAGCCAGGTTGCTTTTAATTACGTGCGAGATTGTGTAACGGCCGTTAACAACAACACATTTTCGCTCAATTCTGAGCAACCTATTTACATTGTGGAACTGGGTGCTGGCTCGGGAAGGCTTGCCTATCATTTTTTGCACCAGTTCCATGATCGGCTGGCTCAATCTTCTCTGGCAGAACTGCCCATCAAATTTGTGATGACGGACTTTGTGCCAGAAATTGTCGATTTTTGGCAGGAGCATGATCATTTTAAACCCTGGGTGGAAGCGGGGCTGCTTGATTTTGCATTGTTTGATGTGGGGGATAAACGGCCGTTAACTCTCCGCCACGCCCATCTCACGCTCACACCTGATCTGCTGCAAAATCCACTCATTCTAATCGCCAACTACTTCTTCGACAGCATCCCACAAGACAGCTTTGTCATCGAAGACGGGCAGCTATGCGAAAATTTACTCACGCTCTACAGCAGCCAACCCGAACCAGACTTGAGCGATCCCACCATTTGGGACCGGCTGGAATTGGCATACGAAGCCATTCCGCTAATGAAGCCGTATTACGATGTGCCCGAATACAATCAGATTTTGGATGAGTATGAATCGCAATTGCCAGATGCCGCCATTTCATTTCCAAATGTAGGGCTGGATTGTGTGCGATTTTGGCAGGGGTTTGGAAACGCTTGTGTTGAGCCTGGTCGAAACGGCCGTATTCTCCTCCTCTCCAGTGATCGCGGTTACACCTTGCCTCACGATTTGATAGGCCAAGAAAACCCGCTGCCCAATTTGCACGGAAGCTTTTCGCTCATGGTCAACTATCATGCGATTGGTCAATTTGTTGAACAATCCGGTGGATTGGCACTGCATCCAGAACATTATCAAGAAAACATTCAGGTAGCCGCCTATCTGTTGGGGCAACTGCCCCAACAGGGTCTCGAAACACAGCAATCATTTGCTGAGGCCATCGCCATGAATGGGCCAAATGAATTTTTTGCGATCAAACAAGCCTTAGCACCTCATCTTGAATCGCTAACGCTAGCGCAGCTATTGAGCTATTTGCGCCTCAGCGCATGGGATGCAGATGTTTTCAGGGATTGTTTTCCAACTTTATTGGCACACGTACAAGGGGAATCACCGGTTTGGTATGCAGATGTAGCAAATGCCATCACCCACATTCAACAACAATATTTGCCTTTAGATGAAACTGATGATTTTGAGGAAATGATTAGGAAATTGTTTGAGGAAATGGGGATTGAGGAGAATTTCCTGGAAGCTGAATAGCGTTTGTTTTGAGGTTTTTGTTAAAAGCTTCCGGAAGGGTTCTTATAGCGTTTGGGAGTGGAGGCTTTAGCCGGAACGGGTCCAACTAAAGCTTCCACTCCTCATTGCTAAAATTCTTGAAAATTTGTAGAGTCAATCATCGGTTGGCTGCGCTGTACCAGATTAGACCCAATGATCGGACCTAACCAGCCACACGGCATGACCAAAAGTGCCAACCACGCCGCCGGGCCACCACGCATATAAAGTTCTGGAGCAGTGAAAGCGAGTGTGGGGTCTACCCCGGCCGCCTGCGATAATTGCACAAATAATGCTTGACTAAACACCAGAATGAGGAAGGTGACCAATGCCACAACGGCCGTTCCCCGCCAACTACGCAGCCGCCACATTCCCATTGCTAAAACCATTACAACAGACCAAAAAACCATGTAAAATGTAGGCATCATGACCTCCTTATTAATTCCTAAGGTGTTTAACTAACAGTAAATTCTTTTGCTTGTACGAATCGGTTTATCTAATTATAGGATACGAATTTGTAGCTTGTGATGCTCGTTGTTTTCTGTACGTCTAGTTGACGTTCATCTGTCTCTATAACGACGGCTTTTTGTGATTGGTTCCCGATCTCTATAAAATTCGTTTGGGGTGAGCGCCAAATAGTGCTCTTGTTATTACGCAAGGAATTTTTGTATAAGGACAGTATGCATGATCCACACCGAAAATGATGATAACCAGTTAACGCGCCGAGTGAAATTTATTTACGGTTTAGGGGATTGGGGTACATCGGCGGCTACAACGGTTCGCAATGCATTTTGGTTTGTGTTTCTCACGAATGTGGTTGGCCTCGACCCCGGGCTGGCTGGCACAGCTTTTTTTGTGGGCAAGCTGTGGGATGGCATCAATGATCCATTGGTGGGCATGCTCAGTGATCGTTTGCAATCGCGATGGGGGCGAAGACGGCCGTTTCTCCTCTTCGGCTCCATTCCCTTTGGCATTAGCTTCTTCCTATTATTTATTGTGCCACCCATCAAAAGCGATATTTGGTTAGCCGTGTACTACAGCGCCGCCTTTTTGCTATTCGACACCCTGTACACCGTCGTCAACGTGCCCTACGTCGCCCTCACCCCCGAACTGAGCGAAGATTACGACGAACGCAGCAATATTGCTGGCTGGCGCATGGGTACATCGGTCTTTGCTGCACTTATCACTGGTGCAACCTTCACATATTTGGCAGAAGATTTGTTTGGGCTACGGTTTGGTGGCGGCACAGAAGGTGTGCGCATCGGCTACATGATTGTGGCTGGTATTTGGGCAGTCACCTTTGTCATCCCGTATCTGATTTTGTTTCGCAATATTGAAGAGCCAGAACGGGAGCCTGATTTGGATGGGTTACGGCCGTTACAAACATTCAAAGAAGTGTTCAGTAATCGGCCGTTTCGCTACGGCGCACTCATCTACCTGCTCAGTTTCGCCACCGTTGACATAATGCTCGTTGTTTTCATTCGCTTTCTCATCGACTACGTGCGCGTCGAACCCGGTTTCGACAATATTCTGATGGCTGTTGTGCTGGGACTCGCATTCCTCTCCATGCCAATCGTCGTGCAGCTCATGCGCCGCTACGGCAAACGCAACACCTACATCAGCAGCATGATGATGATGGTGATTGTCCTATTCATCATCGCCAGCGTCCCCCCCGGCGGCCAAAACCAAATCCTAATCGCCTCCATCTTTGCCGGATTGGGATATGGCGCAGCCACCTTAATTCCCTGGGCCATTGTCGCCGATGTCGTCGAAGAAGACGAGCTAAAAACCGGCAAGCGTCGAGAAGGTGTTTACACTGGCTACCTCGTCTTCTTTCGCAAACTGGCTTCAGCCTTCGCTGTTTTTGTCGTCGGACATGTCCTGTCTGCTACCGGCTACGTCACCAGCACCGGCGGCAGCTTCTTTATCGAACAACCCCAAAGCGCCCTCAACGCCATGCGCTTCTTCGTCGGCGTTTTCCCTGGCATCATGCTCGTCCTCTCTATCGCCGTCGCCTGGCGCTACCCACTCACCAAAGAAAAACACAACGAGATTCGGCGGCAGTTAGCCATTCAGCGGGCAAAGGGGCAAGGGGCAAGAGGCAAGGGGCAGGAAGCAAATAAATCGTTCGAATTGTAGGGGCGGGACAACGCGGAATAATTGTAGCAAAACAGAGCATCTTTACTCCGCGCTGTCTCGCCCCTCTTCTCCACATAAACGGGCTAGGCAATCGGGAGACAGCGCCACATGCTTCGCATCAATCATTCCCGATTGCCTAGCCCCTACCCAACAAACCTTGTTTGGCATACAATCATTTCAAATCTTGGGGGATTTGATCAGTGTTTCAAAACACACCATTTAGGAGAACAAAATGTTAAATATAGGTGATCTTGCACCGGAATTTGAATTGACATCGGATGAGGGGAATGTAGTGAATTTGGCTGATTATCGGGGGCAGCGGGTGCTAATTTTCTTTTACCCAAAGGCTGGCACATCTGGCTGCACAACGCAGGCGTGTGGGCTGCGGGATAATTTCCCGGTGTTTGAGGATGCGGGGGCAGTTGTGTTGGGCATTAGCCCTGATGCACCGGAGAAGTTAGCCAAATGGCGAGCAAAAGAAGCACTGCCATACAATTTATTGTCTGATCCAGACCATGCTGTCGCAGAAGCGTTTGGGGTGTGGGGCGAGAAGAAGTTATACGGCCGTTCCTACATGGGAATCATTCGCAGCCATTTTGTGATTGATGCTGAGGGGAAATTAGAAGACGTACAGTTTAAGATTAGTCCGAAGAAGAGTATTGAGAAAGCAGTGAAGCAGTTTAAATAGTGGAGAGTGGAGAGTGAATAGTGGTTAGTGGAGAGTTTTCACTAACCACTAACCACTCTCCACTTCTTAGTTAGAAACGGCCGTATCCTCAGCCACTTCTTCTATTCTTTCTTCAACCACCGCCTCGCCATTCTCCCCTTCCTCGCCATTTTCATCTTTGACTTGCGAGAGGCGGCCTTCACGAATCACAGCAACCGAAGCCACCGTATCCGCGCCGCGTAGGTCCATGACACGCACACCCTGCGTGATGCGGCCTTGCTGTGACACATCATCGACAGAAGTGCGAAGCATGATGCCACTAGACGAAATACAAGTTACTTCATCACCTGCGGTCACAACCCGAGCTGATACAATCTTGCCGGTACGCTGCGGCTCAAGCACCATCGCTTTCACACCCGAGCCATACCGATTTTGCTGGCGATAATCATCAACTGGGGTTCGTTTACCATACCCTTTTTCGGTGATGACCAATACATCGTCATTTTCCATAACGACATCAGCCCCGGCAATGCGATCCCAATCATCTAGCTTCATTGCATTCACACCGGCCGCCATTCGACCCATCGGGCGCACATCCTGCTCGTTGAATCGGATACCCTTGCCCTGTTCGCTGACCAAAATCAAGTCTTGATTACCTGTTGTCAATTTCACCCAGCCCAGGCTGTCATCATCATCCAGCCCAATGGCAATCAAACCACTGGGGCGCACATTTTTAAATGAGCTAACATCAACGCGCTTGATGCGGCCCTTGCGGGTGATCATTACCAAGAATTCTGCCTCGTCGAAATCGTGAACGGCTAAAGCGGCCGTTATCTTTTCCTCAGGCATCAGCGGCAAAATATTCATCAGCGAAGTCCCCTTCGCTGTTCGTACTAGTTCAGGAATTTGATACGCCTTTTCTGAATACACCTTGCCTCGATCTGAGAAGAACAAAATGCTGTTTAGTGAGCCAGCAGCAAATAGTCGCTCAAGCTGATCCCGATCGCGGGTACTCATGCCAATCAAGCCCTTGCCGCCACGACCCTGTTTGCGATAAGCAGCAACCGGTGTACGCTTGACATAACCGCGCTGAGTAATCGAAATCAGCACATCCTCATCCTGAATCAAGTCTTCCATGTTCAGTTCGGCAGCTAACCCGTGTGCAACTTGGGTACGACGCTCGTCACCATACTTGTCACGTAAATATTGAATATCTTCTTTAATCAATCCCAGGATCAGCTTTTTGTCAGCCAGCAAGCCACGCAAATACTCAATGCGTTCGGTGATTTCCTTGTGCTCGTTTTCG
>QQUD01001023.1 GCA_008501785.1 Chloroflexota bacterium | reverse complement strand
GTTCCCGCTTCCACCTGATCCACATGGTGTAGCATCGATTCGTCAAATACATAGATGCGAGCCAAATCTTCTTCTTTAACTTTGATGGCGTCCAAAAAGCCAGCATACCCAACGGGAGCATCCTTGATTTTACCGATAAGTCCCATAAAACGCGTATCGACGCGCCCAAGTGGTTCGGCATGGTCAATTGCCATGATAATGTCACGGCTGAGTTCCTGATGCACATTGCTAAATTGCAATCGAATATCTTCTAACCGGTTGGCAATGGTGGTGCGTAAAATTTGGTCTGCGTCACGGCGGCGGCCGCGCTCCATGTACCCATCGAGACCGGGAATTTTGCTCAACAGATTACCGAGACCTGTTGATTCACCTTGAATCTTGTCAAATAAGTCAGATATGTGTTCTTTCATAATGCAAAGACGCTCCTTGAAAAATTACGAGATTGGGAGATTGGGAGATTTACTCTCATCTAAAAATGATATTAATCCAAAAAATATTCAGTGCCACAATACGGACACTTGCTTACACCTACACCAGCTAGTTTGAGTTCACCATTACAGTTGTAACAATTGGTCATTTCGCGGAGTTCAATCGCCTGACGAGAGTATAACATACCTTCGTCCCAATTAATATACCCGGTATAAAGACCCATGCCGACGATTTGGTGAATCATGTCGTGAACGTCATCTTTGGTGCTGCCTAGTTCAATGACCAGATTGCTGATGTCGAGTTGTCCGCGTGATTTGACCATATCGAGTATTTTGCGTTGTTGTGTGGCTTTGGCGGAAACGGCCGTATCTTGCCCACCTTTCCACACTAAAAATGCACCAACACCCAACTGCGGCAGCACTAGCACAATAATGCCCAACGCGGCTCCCAAAGTAGCCGCACCATCGCTTAAACTGCCTTCACCCCGATAGATGCCCATCAACACAACTACAACGATGCCTACAAGGAGACCACCAGCAATCAAAGCATATCCTAAAAATCTACCCATTTTCATTCCTGTTATCGGTTATTAGTATTAGTCACAAAAATTTAAAATTCGTCACTGATTACCCAATGTGATTACGTCAAGGTGCATTGCACTTTCTTAAGTACGTTGCACCTGCTCTGCAAAAAGTGCAATGCACCTAAGAAGGTGCAGCGCACTTTAGCCAAAACCACGACTGCCGCCGCCGCCGCTGCTGAAGCTGCTGCCGCCACTGAAACCGCTGCTGAAGCTGCCGCTGCTACTGCTGCTACTGCTGGGGGCGGTGTAAGTGCTGCGCAAGATGGATGAACTGGAGTTCAACATGCGCGTTAGCCCTTTAGACATTGAATCTAATCCACCCGTTAAGCCTCCAGACATTGTTTCAAGTGTTGGCCTAGACCCGCCATCCACTGGCCCTGATGGCATACCTGTTGGACGAGGGCTGCTCGGACGTGGGTAACTGTGTGGTCTGGGATAGTACCAGCCTGGAATGGGTGTCGTTTCTACTTTGGAAAATTTACGAATCCAACTGCGATCTAATCCAAAAGCAGTGGCGTAGCCTAAATATTTTTCAAAGACATCACCCGCTTCTTTAATATTGTCATATCGTTCGATATTTTGTAAGTACTTTTTGAACGCTTCCCACTTGGCGGCTTCTTCTGCGCCTTTAGCGGTTTTGGCAGGCATGGCTCGGGCGACGAAGAGCATGATCACGCTGGTGATGCCCATTGCAAAGGGGATACACACAACGGCTGCTGCTGCCTCGCCTACTGCGATGGGCAGCCCACAAAACGAAATACCTGAAATACCCAGCATGGCCCAGCCCAGCACGCTATATGAATTGCGTACCGATTCTGGCGAGCGGGGTACAAAATCATGATTACTTAGCTCTTCGTAGAGCATTTTGCGCAAATTCGGGAGCTTGCTGGCAAATTTGTAGCGCAAATCAGTTAATTTTTTCTCTTCGTCGTCTCGGAACACGTCTTTAAGGAAGCGTTTTTCAAACGGCCGTAATCCATCTGTTTTCTCTGTTTTGTTAAAAATATGATCCCGTTTCTCTTCAATGATGGTGATATAGCCACGACTCGCTAGGTCAACCAGGGTTGACACAATGTCACGCATATCTGCTTTTTCATCGATAAGTGTGCCAGCAATGGCTGGAGGCAAGTTGCTGGGAGGTTCTGTCAGATATTCTGGTACAACCACCGAAAGTTTTGGGTCGCGTCCCTTTGTATACCAAAGAACCAGCACGCCAAGCGGCCCCCCGATGAAGAGCAGCAGCGCTATCACGATAAAACCGAGGTTGAACGCATCGGCTCGCTGCATCGCTTGCTGCCAATTTGGCATTGGAATTTGCAAAATGCCGTGTGGGAACTGCACGCGCACTTCGAACAGATCGCCGGTGGTCATTGATTCGGTGAGTTCGTAGGTGATGTTACGGCCGTTTTCACTCACACTTGTCCCCACCTTCGACTTATCGCTGTTCAACGACCCTTCTACCAGATAATCTGTGGTGCCGGTGTATTGCTGCGGTTGTACACCTTCTGGCAGGTGAATGGTGACAGTGCTGTTAAAAACACGACCTGGAATATCTGGCGGAATCGCTTTCCAGAAAATCTGGTCGCCATCGCCTTGTTCGCTGGTGCCGACAATGACGCCCCCTTTGATGGTGTAGTTGAATTCGTAGGTGCGTTCGCCAAGCGCGTCGTCAAAGTACCAATCGATGCGGACTTCGTTGCTGCTGTTGGAGACGTCAAACGTGCCGGGGCTTTGACTGGGTGACTCAAGGTAGGGTACGCCATTTTCGCTAACGGAGATGTCGGTGATGGCGTCATTGTTGCCACTGCCGCCTGTGGGAATGGTGGCAAAGCCAAATGTGAATGGCTCACCTGAAAAGACGAGTGTTTGGGTTTCTTTGACGCGAATGTCGCCGTTTTCCAACAGGGTCATATCGACGTCAAATCGTTCCCAGTAAAAGCTTTTTACTTGTGCAGATGCTTGCTGCACTATCAGCAAACATAGCAGGATTGGGACTACAATTGATATTTTTTTGAAGGTTTGTTGCATATTGAATCTTTTTTTGGATATTGATAAGCAGATTGAATTATATGGGATATGGTAAATAGCAGTCAAAACTTTTATTGATCTAACCATCGGGCCGTTATACTTTCAAGTTCGCCACTGGCTTGTATCTTTTCCAGGCTGTTGTTCAGGTTTTCCAAGAGCTGTGTGTCGTCTATACGCACAACAATGGCAAATGGTTCCACGGTAACTGGGTCTGGAAGCCGTTTTAAGCCGGGGGTGCTGCTCAAAAAGAGGCGTCCGCTGATGGCGTCGATGAGGGTGGCGTCGGCGGTGGTGTCGGAAACGGCCGTTATCGCCTCCTCAGGTGTGTTGAATGGCAGCACAGTTAGGTTGTTGAGCTTGCGCTGCCAGGTGGTGGCGGCGACATGGCCTTGGGTGCCGAGTTCGACGGAGAGAGAACGGCCGTTTAAATCTGCCATCTCTGCAATAGCATCGTCACTTTCCTGCACAATCAAAATCTCACCAGCATTAAAATATGGCTCCGAATAAGCAAAATCGCGCATTCGTTCAGGAATAATCACCAATGCCGAAATAAGCACATCCACTTGCCCAGTGCCCAGCGCATCATACAAACCATCATAACCAAACAGCACAAATTCAGTCTGCAACCCCAAATTAGCTGCTATTTCATTTGCCAGATCAATGTCAAATCCATGCAGCCCCGACTCATCCACATTCTCAAAAGGCGGAAACGTCGGGTCCAGACCCACCCTTAGCACACCACTTTCCTGAATTCGTACCCAACTTTCATCTTCTGCATGGCAACCAACCGCAAAAAACAAGAAAATCAGAAGAATTGCCCATCCCATCTTCTTCTTTCCTTTGCACCTTTGCACCTTTGCATCTTTGCATCTTTTCGTTAAATTTCTCCTACCCATTACCCGTATATTCCTTAATCGCATCATAGATCGGTTTTGACACAAACTCAGGCGTCACTAGCGTGTAATAATCCATAAAACTTTTGGTTGGAGCTGGGAAACGAAAAGCCCAAATCGCTATTGTTTCCACGTAGGGCCAATTTTCCTCAGCATAGGCAAATGCATCTAACGTGTACTGAATGCGCTGCCCAGGACGAACGGCGCGAGTCCAGCGGGGGTGGTCGTTCCAACCTGATTCAGTGATGAAAATTGGTGTATCTGCATCGTCATGCGCCACCATTACCTCTCGTACCAACTCCACTCGGCGAAAGTTAAGGAGTGTTGCACCCGGTTCTGATTCTGGTGGAAATGTTAATCCATAGGTATGAACAGCAAGTCCATCAAAAAAATCGGCCGCTCCAGCCGCATACAATCTGTCCAAGTACACAAGATCATTTAGTCCCCAAGGTGATCCTTCTGGTTCGATGGTTGGTGCGAGTGCGCCACCTAACACAATCATATCGGGGTTTGCTGCTTTCACTGCCGGATACACGACACGAAGTAAGTTAGCGTAATCCTCTGGGGTTGTAATGCGATACCCCCACTCAAAACTCAAGTTTGGCTCATTTCCGATTATGATGTGGCTAACTTTGCCTTGGTAACGTTTTGCAAATGCTGCTGCAAAAACAGCAAAATCATCATATCCATCTGCGTCTAAATAATTTAACGAGGTGTCTTCAGGACGTGCCCATTCTGGTGTGAGACCGATGCGAGCGATGACATTGAGGCCTTGTGCATGGGCATGGTTGACGACCAGATCGGGATGTTCCCAGGCAAAACCGCCCCCTTCAGCATGATAATAGGCCCAGGGGAATAGTTCGACGATTGTGGTTGCGCCCATTTCACGCACCATTTGCAAGGTGCGCTGTATTTTCCACTCTTCAACTTCGTCAGTCAGGCGCGTATGCACAGCAACAATGGGATGGTTTGTGTACACGGTGATTGGTTGACTGTAGGTGATGAGAATGGGTGCAGGCTGGATCAATGATAGAAAAAAGATAAAAATCAATGCCCGCAGCATGTTTCCTAGTGTTGCCAACCTTTTGACATGCGATATCATGCGCTAGGCAGTTTCATCCTTGAGTTGTCCAGCATAATAGTCTGCCCACCATTGCAAATGTTTGAATATGGCAACGATGCGTTGTGTGGGTGGTGTATCTCTACCTGGTAGTGGTTCTGGTGGTGTGAATCGTTCAACCATTTCAAAGCGACAAAGTAGTTCATGTTCAAGCTGAACGTTGAGCAGTTTGTTTTGGAAATCGTGAATGATTGTATTTAAAGCCGTATCATCCTGGGTGAGGACGGCATTTGGCATTGAATCAACCTGGATGTGGGAAGGGAGACGGGCGGCCTGACGAAATATTTGGTGGGGGGAGAGGGTGAGTGCTGGTAGGAAGTCTGGTCCCCAGTTATGTTCGAATTTGCGGAAGAAAACGTCTAACGGCCGTTCAAACATAGCCGATAAACAAAGCTGCACGGTTGATGTAACTTCGATCCCTAAATATTGTTTGCCCATGCTCTCAGATATTCTGGACCAATCTGTTCGCAGAATAGTTTGCGGGGTCAATTGTGAAAAGACCAGAATCATCTTGCCAGTTTCTTTATAAAGCGCTTGCAAACCAGGTAAAATGGGTGATGTTGTGGCAGAAGGTTTTGTACCCATCCATTGTTTTGCAACAGGTAATTTGTGGATGATTGGGTTGAGAAAGTGGTAAACACGTGCCAGCAATTGTTTTGATGATTCGGGTGTTGTTAACGGTTCACGTCGGATGCGGCGCACGATACGCTGCAAGGATTGGCGTGTGGCTTCTGCTTCCTCTGGTTCCAATAGTTCCGGGGTCAATACTTTTGAAACCTGCATGGCTTCATTTGTCATATAAGCGTAAGCTTCATTGACATCTAGGGGGGGCAAGATGCTGTCAAGAAAATCTGGAGCGCCAAATAGCTGTTTACCATCTCGAGCAATGTGGTGAGCAAGCAGGGGATTTAATTGCATATGGCGAACAAAGGCGGAATGGGGTGCAAGAAGTGGTGCGCGTTGCAGCACCTGCCCGTAATCTTCCCAGATAGGAAGAAACGTGCGTCGGAGAGCATGGATGTTTGTGCCCTCTTCAACAACGATACATAGGTTAATATCAGATTCACCTTCTTGATAAAAACCTTGTGCGTAACTTCCATATAAAAAGATAGCTTGCAGCTGTCCCCCAAGCTTCCTTTTGAATTGCTTAATGATAGTGTCTATGGCTTTGTTCATCTTGAGAATATTATACCTTATCCTGTATAACTCGCCCGGTTCTTGTAGTGCCGGGTATAATTGTTTATTGGTTTGAAAACGATTGTTTGGGAGAATTTATGCGCATTTTTATTACAGGTGCTACCGGTTTTGCCGGTTCTCATCTTGTTGATTTGTTTTTGCAGGAAGGACATGAGGTACATGCACTTGTCCATCCGAAATCGAGCACACAAAGTTTACGGCAACATCCTTTAGTTTTTTCTGTCGAAGGTGATTTGTTAGATTTGGAAGGGTTGAAAACGGCCGTTTCCAATGCCAAACCCGACATCATCTACCACCTCGCAGGGCAGCCGTTTCCCGCAAAATCGTGGCTAGACCCTGCCTTTACGCTGGCTGTGAATACAGGTGGAACGGCAAATTTGTTGGAGGCGGCAGTCGCCTATGGTCGCCCACGAGTTTTGGTGATTACCAGCGCTGAGATTTACGGAAAAATTGAGCCTGAAGAATTACCGATTACAGAACTAACAGTGCCACAGCCGCGCCATCCATATGGCGTGAGCAAATGGGCGGCAGGGCAGCTCGTTCCGGTTTATTGGCAGCGGTATCAACTGCCGGTGGTTGAAGCACGGCCGTTTAATCATATTGGTCCACGACAAGCGTTAGGATTTGTTGTGCCAGATTTTGCCAGTCAGCTTGCGGCGATTAAACTGGGAATGCAAGCTCCTGTGATGCGCGTCGGCAATTTAGATGCGCAGCGTGATTTTACAGATGTGCGCGATGTGGTGCGGGCGTATGTGGCATTGGCTGAAAGAGGTGAGCCTGGTGAAGGGTATCTCATTTGTTCTGAGCAGCCGGTTTCGATTCATTACCTGTTGACCGCTTTAGCAGAATTGGCGGATGTTCGTGTAGAAATCGAGTATGATCCGGAACGAATGCGGCCATCGGATGTACCGCTTTTGTATGCCAGCTATCGTAAAATCAATGAACATACCAGTTGGCGGCCTGAAATTCATTTGCGCCAATCGTTGGCAGATGTGTTGGATGGTTGGATAGAAAAATTTAAGGCTGAGAAGTAAGGATGGCGAAGCAAAAAGAACGGCTCGATATTTTGTTAGTACAGCG
>QQUD01000934.1 GCA_008501785.1 Chloroflexota bacterium | reverse complement strand
AGAAGAAAACGAAAACGAGCCAGAAATAGATGATGACGCTAGTCAGGATAATGATAACGACGCTGGTGACGAGAATGACGATTCAGGTTCTTCCGATAACGACAATAATAACGATGGCAGCTCTGGATCTGACAGCGGTGGCAGTGATGATAATGATGATGATGACAGCTCTGACAGCGGTGGCAGTGATGATAATGATGATGACAGCTCTGACGACGGTGACAGTGATGACAATGAGGATGACAGCTCTGACGACGGTGATAGTGATGATAATGATGATGACAATTCTGACACCAGCGGTGGAGATGATGACAGCTCTGGGTCAGGGAGCGGCGAGGGGAATGATAATTCTGACTCTGGCGACAGCGGCGGCGATGATGATAGCGAAAATGCCAATGGTAATTCCGGTTCGGGAAGTGAAAACGGCAACGCCAATGAGGACGACGATGATAATTCTGGTTCTGGTGGCGATGGCGAAAACGGCAATGAAGATGACGATGACGACAGTTCAAATGATAATGGTGACGATGGCGAAAATGGCAACGAAGATGAGGATGATGACAGTTCAAATGATAATGGTGAGGATGATGACGACGATGATGACGACGACGATGATGACGACGATGATAATGACAATGAGTGATTAAAATTATGCAAGGATCAACAACCCTAAAACACAGAGATAGGATACTGTTTTCTAAAACGCTGATTCAAATGATTGAGTGGCGGGTGCTGGGAACGGCCGTTACCCTCTTCCTCCTTTTCATTGCCGGGTTTGCGCTTGTACAGTTTGCCGCGCCTGGATTGGTCGGGAACGATGGCTATTACCATATGAAAATGGGGTATCTGATTCGCACCGAAGGGTTAACACCAGCCTTCTCTTACTTGCCACTCACCATTCTCAACGAAGCCGCTTTTTATGATCATCACATGCTGTATCATGCCTATCTGGCACTGTTTGCGACGGTAGACCCGGCATTGGATGGTGGGTTCGCATTGACGCAAGGTGCAAAATGGGCCAGCGTGGTGCTGCCTGCACTGGCGTTTGTGGCGGTGTGGTGGCTGCTGCGTGGGCAGCGTGTGCCCTACGCGCCGGTGTGGACGTTGGCTTTGTTTGCTGTGTCTGAACCGTTTTTGTATCGCATGAGTATGCCGCGTGCGCAGTCGATGTCATTGCTGCTGCTGGTGCTGGGCTTGCATTGGCTTTTTAAGCAAAAATACCAGTGGCTGCTGCCGCTCGGATTTGTGTTTGTGTGGGCTTACAATGCGTTTCCACTGCTGCTGGTGATGGCGGGGGTGTATGTGATTGCCACGCTGCTGCTGGAGAGGCGGTTTGTATGGCAGGCGCTTTTGTTTCCAGCAATTGGTATTGGGCTGGGCTTGATGATCAATCCTTATTTTCCGCAGAATATTAGCTTTATTTTAGACCACCTGGCTCCCAAGTTAGGGGAATCGGCGACGAAGGTCGGAAACGAGTGGTCACCTTATCGCACCTGGACGCTGGTGGAGAATTCGGCGGGGGCGTTAACGGCCGTTCTCATCGGCATTCTCGCATTGGGATGGCATGAAAAGCGCATTGGCAAGCAAACGCTGGTTGTGCTGGGGCTGACAGTTTTGTTTGGCTATATGCTGTTTGAATCGCGTCGATTTGTAGAATACTTCCCACCATTTGCGCTCATTTTTGCGGTGTTGGCAGTATCGCCGATTTTGCAAGAGTGGGGGGAGAAACGGCCGTTATTCCATAAAATCGCGCCGGTGCTGTTGGTGATGCTGTTGGCCTATCCGCTTTATGTGACGGTGGAAGACGGCCGTTCCCTCGTGCAGCGCAGCAAAGATGCCGACCATTATGCAGCGGCGACCATCTGGCTGCATGAAAACAGTGAGCCAGAATCACAAATTTTTCAAACTGACTGGGACGACTTTACACGACTTTTCTTTTACAACAGTCAGGTCAGCTATACAGCAGGCCTGGACCCCACATTTTTTGAGTTAGAAAATGAATCATTGTTCGAAACCTGGGTCAGCATCACACGTGGCGAAGTAGACAACCCAGGCGACACCATACGTGACAAATTTGACAGCGACTATATTTTTTCAGATGTTCGGCACGACGACTTTTTAGAACAGGCAGACAAAGACCCCACCCTTGTTGAACTTTATCGAGACGATGACGCTGTGATTTTTGCCGTAAAATAAGTTTAATTGTTTCGCTGCGTTATGGGTATTCACCATTATTCGTTTGACGAAACAGTAGGGAGAAGAGGCATGACGTATCAACCTCGGATTCTATTCTATTTACCTGATGACAATCACCACAGCTTACAACGTTATCTGGCTATCGCGCATCAACTGGTACAAGATTTACCAAATGTAAAACAAAAATTAATTACAAAAGCGTTGCCTGAAGCATCGCTACCAATGGGTGTTGATGTCTCGGTTATTCCCAAATCAGCAGAAGGTTACGCAACGTCGGGGAAAACAGCCTCTAAAAAAGCACAGCGAAAACGAGAAGAACACATTCTTGATGCAATTTATCAGTTCCAACCCCATTTGCTGTTAGTAGATCGGGTTGCCTCGGGCTTAAATGGTGAAATTTTGCCCGCGCTACACTTTCTAAAGGCGTGGTCACCACACACAAAAATAGTGTACGGCATGCAAGATGTGGAAGCATCTCCCCAATCGATTCAGGTATCATGGCAGCTCAATGGCATTTATCAATTGTTGGATAAGTTTTATGACCGCATTCTGCTTTATGGGCAGCGGGATTTGTTCGATCCGATTATGGCGTATCATATGCCGGTGTCAACGGCCGTTAAAGTTGTTGAATGCGGTTACTTAAATTATTTGAATAATTGCTCCATCCCGCTGGCAACGACTCAACTCATAAGTGATAAATTTTCGATACTGATAGTCGTGGATTCGGATGAGGCAATCGATAATTGCACACAATTTTTTAGTCGCAATAATTTGATAGAAAATGCTCAATTACCGATTCATCTTTCACTGCTTATTGATTCAAAATTAACAATTCAACAAATTCGTGATTTTTTGACATCCCTTGAACATTGGTCAATTGACAATGTAAACTTTGATTTATCGCTGTGTCATCAATTTATTGATTTGGCTGATCTTGTGGTATGCAATGCCAGCTACGCTTCTGTCTGCAATGTGATTGCGCGAAATAAACAAACACTTTATTTAATTGGCCCACAAACGCCCCCAGATTACATGATGCGGGCGCGCGCCCTTTTTCGTGCTGGCCTGGCTCAAATTCATGATTTATCTATCGAATCTGAATTAAAATTGAATCGAAATATCAACATCCCACATAAAACTACGACGCCTCCCCCGTCAGCTATGTTACATTTGAATGGTGTCAGGCTGGCTAGTAAAGCCATTGCATCGATGATTATGAGTTAATCTGTAATTGGCGCACAAGTGATTTCGTCACCATCAACGACCATCTCTAAATTTTTCTCCACCAACGAACCATCTGACAAAGAAGCATTGATATTCACAATCCAATCCCCACCCATCGTCCACTCAAATGGGATGACGTATTCCCCATCCGTACCTGCCTTGGCCGATGACAGCACTGGCACCATCCCATCATGATCCATGTCCCCTTTCACAGAAAGATACGCATCAGAAATTGGCAAGCCAGTTTGTGCATCTGTCACTTGCAAAACCAGCTCCCCCATACCCACAATAGGGGGGAATAGGGGGGTTACCATTTCGATATTGATTAAATCGATGGTTTCTGCCTGTTGGCTGCTGCCAGAGCAGCTAGACAGCCAAAATAATGAAATAATGATGAGGGCAATGGGAATTTTTTTCATGATGCGACCCGTGTTTAGACATCTGAGGTTTATGAAACCCTGGATCTCTGGACATCTTCTAATAACAGACTATTCACTCACAACAATTGTGATGCTATCTCCTTCCTCTAATTCTTCGTGAGTTTCGATGGATAGATAAACACCAATTTCGTGCTCACCTGATCCAAGCCCTGTTAGCGGTTGGTCCATGTTGCCACCAGTGACCATGCCCCACGATTGGCCGTCGACATACACATGCCAATGCTTCCCTTCGTCAGACATGTCAAAATTGGTGGTTTCAATTTCAAGGATGACTTGGGTTCCTTTTTGCACGGTTGCGCCGGTTGTGGGAGACACAATTTTGACAGCGGCACCATTATTGGGAACACGGTTTTCGAACACAGGGTCTGGTCTGCTAGCGTTTGTGTTTCCCGTGGTATCTGTGGTGGCATTGTTGCCACAAGCAGCTGCGAAAATGATGAACCCTATGAGTAAGATGGTTTGAATTGTTTTTTTGCTATTTATTATCGCCTTCATAGCGGCTTGTCCTTGCTGTACACTTTTGCGCAATAGAAGCTTGTTTGATTGGACAAAACAGCGTTTTGTCCTACGGTTTTAGAGAGCAGCTATTGTTTAGTTTGATCATAAAATTGCACATGATTCGTTTAAATCAAAGGTATCTGACTCTTCTTCCTCAAAATTCTCTTGGTAGGTTATGTCTAATTCTTGCCTGCCTAGACGAGATGAGAGAACAACAACAAATAGAATGACTATTGCTGAAATTACAATCCAAAGCAGTATCAGGATGACGATGAACGACTTCATATTACCCTCCGTAACATGGTAATGATGCAGCAATTTTGGCATAGATTGCTGACAATTCGGTAGTAGAAGGAGTGTAATAATAGTGGTTTGTGCTGGTTGTGGCAATACCTTTAAGAATTGTTTGGTTGGCATTCTCACCTAAACCGATGGTGTAAATGGTGATGCCTGCTGCTTTGGCGTGGGTGGCAGCGTCGTAAACGGCCGTTTCTGTTGTTCCCCAAGGTCTCCCATCACTTAGCAAAATCAGAATTGGGTCGTTGCTTAATTTGTGGCGGGACCCCGTCAGTTCTTGTTCAGAAATAGATATTGCCAGATCGATGCGGGTATCATAATCTGTATCAAGCCCGTTAATCGTATTTTTTAGGCTGGTTTTGTCTGTGCTGAAGGGGTGGTCGAGAACGGCCGTGTTATTAAAAGAAACCACTCCTGCCTGATCCAATGTGAAATTGAGAAACGACAAAAATTCAACAGCAGCCTCTTGAGCAGCACTAAGCCGCGTGGGTCCATTGGGTTCGGTTGGGTCCAACATGCTTAATGATGAATCAATAGCCAAAATAATGTCCAATCCCCTGCCCTCACAATAGTTGTTCATTATCATCGGTAAAAATAGTCCATTGACAATCGTAGGCGCAGGAATAAGAGTAGGAACTGGGGTAGGAACTGGGGTGGAAACAGGCGTCGGAACAGAAGTAGGAACAGAAGTAGAAACAGAAGTAGAAACAGAAGTAGAAACAGGCGTGGAGACAGGCGTGGTGACAGGCGTAGGAGTTGGAGGTGTATCAATTATCAGGTTTTCACAATTAAGCAGCCAATCGGCAGCTTGTTGGGCAATTTGGGCGTTATCTTGTTTAAAATAGCCACCGCTGCCGCTATCTGTGGCATACCAGTTGCTATCGGCCGTTAAAAACGCACAGCCAATGCCTTGCTCAAACGCCGCTACAACCGGCACATCACTCGGATTCGCATCTAGGTCCGTTTTGACAATGGCGTTTGCAGCCGAATCAAACCAGCCACTGGCTTGCAGTTCCAACGTGTTTGTGTTGGACAATACCGGATGGGGCAAAAAGTTGTCTGTTTGGTAAATGACCCATGCATAAGGTGAAATGGCCGGCCCGGCTGGATCGTGATCGGTGACATCTTCCACAACACCACCGAGCTGCGCATAGCCAAAATTTTGAAATACATTTTGTGTTGGGTATTTGTTTGTACCCCAATCCCCAGAAATCATCACACCATGACCAGCCTCAACCCAGCCTTTAATCCGCTCTGCGTCCACAATACTGTAGGAACCTGATAAACCAAGATTATTTGCCAAACCATGAATGACCAGCGTATCTAAACAGGCAGGAAATTCGCTGTTGAGTGCCATATCAAAGGTGCCAATGGCAATCCCCATCCCTTGCAAATCTGCGAGGAAGTCAGACACATCGTTTGGATTTTGCCCTTTGGAAACCTCAAACGCCAGAACCGGCGAGGTCATGGTGGTGCAATCTATTGGGGATAAAGCTGTTTGTGCGGAGATGTTTGATGGCGACCAGGAGATTAGGAAGAATGCCAAGCAAAAAAGAGCCAATAAATTGGTAACGATAAAGGTCTTTTGGAAATTTATACGTTTCATTTCCCAATCCTTGAGCCAAAACACATCATGAGTGGAGGATGCAAATACATCCTCCATTCACATTATCAAATTAAGGCAGGTCGATTGCATCAATGGTATCTGGTATTGCAGTGCCGCCATCCATGAATAGCAAGAAGGAAGCACATGCTGAACTAGACCCGGTAGTTGTGCCGCTACATGTGAAAATGTCATTGCCGTCACCGCTTAAACCAGAGACTGCATAGGTACCGTGCGTGCTTAACATCAAATCGCCTGTGGCATTGAGAGCGATGCCTTTCACATCTTCATTGCCAGAGTTGTTTAGGGCGATGTCGCTGCCATCGAGATAGTTGCTCCAAGAGCATGATGTGATAGGCGCAATGCCGTTGTGAACACATTGCAGCACATCTTCATCTCGTTGTGTACCCGGTAATGATGGATTGGGTTCGACATTCCCGACTGTGGAAAGGATGAGGGTTGTGCCATTGATGATTTCAAATGCATCAATGTCTTCGCCGTGACTTTGACTCAAACCGACTGCACTCCCATCCAGGTAGAGTGTCCAGCTTCCCGCATCGTAGCGCACAATATCTTCGTCCTGAACGATGCCTATTCCGGGCACGTTGACGCCACCATTGCGGTTGAATGACATGTAGATGGTGTTCTCATCGATTACAACTAAGCCGTCAATGTCTGCATTGCCCGGTAAACCTGCTGCCGACGCGTCAAAGAATCGTGCAAATGAGGTGCCATTCCAACTGTAGATGTCTGCATCGTCGTTGGTGCCGGTGACGCCGGAAACGGCCGTATTCCGCAAAGTAGAGAAATAAACCAAGTCACTAGATGCAACCGGTGTGCTGGTCGCCGTTGGCGGTGGTAATGGCGTGTTTGTTGCCGTTGGTGGCGGTGGCAACGGTGTATGGGTTGCCGTAGGCGGTGGTGGCGGCAATGGTGTATTGGTCGCTGTTGGTGGTGGTGGTAATGGTGTGTTGGTCGCTGTTGGTGGCGGTGGCAGCGGTGTATTGGTCGCTGTTGGTGGCGGTGGCAGCGGTGTATTAGTCGCTGTTGGTGGCGGTGGCAGCGGTGTATTGGTCGCTGTTGG
>QQUD01000925.1 GCA_008501785.1 Chloroflexota bacterium | reverse complement strand
ATATTGTATCTTACTCCTTGTTATTAGTTTATGAACTGTTTGTATAACCAAGTTGATGGCGCAAACACCCAATGTCTATACATCAGATCCTGATTGCCGTGCAAAAAACACAACCACATCAAATAGCGCCCGCTTACATAGCAGCCTGTACACACCGCTTACTCATACTTTAAATGACAAATGGCTAACCATATATCGTAATGAAGGCAGTAATGAATTTTATTTTATCCAACCAACCAATGATGGTGGTTACATACTTGCTGGTGAAATAAGCCATCCCATTACAGGTGCAGACGCTGGCTGGCTTTTAAAACTTAACCAAAATGGCTCAACTATGTGGCAAAAAGCATATGGAGATATAAACCGAAGTAACTTTCGGGTGGTTCAAGAAACAAGCGATCATGGCTACATCATTGTTGGTCAAAAGGCCAACACCCCTTTGGGGGCCTACAGTGATTTTTGGGTGGTAAAAGTGGATCAAGATGGTGGTGTTTCATGGCAAAAAACATATGATATGGGATCCACAGTGGAGGTTGCGGTTAATGTGCGTGAGACAGCGGATGGTGGGTTTGTAGTCATTGGGCATGAATCTGTTATTAGTGCCGGTGACTACGATGCGTGGGTCTTTAAAGTAAATAGTAACGGCTCCATGATTTGGCAAAAAATCATCAATGGTGTGGGCATCACCCGCATTTATGATTTGCATGAAACGAGTGATGGAGGTTTTGTCATTGTGGGGCGCATTCCCTTAATCAATATCGATGATAGTTGGCTATTGAAATTGGACAGCAAGGGAGATGTCATATGGCAAAAAGTATACACTAGTGCAGGAGTGGATATTGCTTATGCTATTCAAGAAACAAGTGATGGTGGCTTTATCATTGCAGGTCAAGGAGCTTTTAAACCTTGGGTTGCCAAATTAAATACTAATGGTTCATCCGTTTGGCAAAAACAGTTCAGCAACACAGATAATGGTTTCATTTCAGCAGTTCAAGAAACAGAAAACGGTGATTATGTAATGACAACGGCTGGCAGTATTGTCAGATTATCCTCAAATGGAGACCTTGTTTGGCAAAAAAGTTATGCAGGATATCCCATTTTAAGAGACATTACGGTTGCATCTGATGGTGGGCTTATAGTAACGGGTAGCGCTCTTCCATTTGTAGATGATAATGGTGGCTTGGGTGGCTTAGTAATGAAAATTACAGAAGCAGGCATTAGTGATTGTCAAATTAGCCAGAATATCGACTTTGGTCTTATGAATGTTGCTATTACTATTGAAAATTCAGCAATTGTTGTTGAAGACACAACATCTACTATTGTAGATACCACCATTCAATCACAACCAACATTTGCCACAACTTTCCATTGCCCATATATGCTCTTCTTGCCCGTCATAATGGATTAGCAGAGGTTTTGGGGTCGGGCTTCTCCCCCTTACCAAATTAAAATTCAATGTGTTTACCACCGTTTGCGTCTTTCAACTAGTCGTTTCAAACGTTAAGAAATTAACTTTGGAAACATCCACCGCTGACTTGAAACGCCGTCAAAAACACAATGTTTAGAACTGTCTTAAACTATAATCAACGGTGATCAAATAGATGACTTCATTCAATTTATAGAAAGCATCAAGGATGTCCTGGATTTAGAATTAGTAGATTTTGAAGCAAAACGGGGTATTATTGAGGCCTTGAATTTAACAGCCATTTTTTTACAGGAAATAAAAATTAGAAAATCAAAATCATCTGTTATGCAAATGAAACGGTTGTCAACTATGTAGGTACTTCACATGGCATCATTAATTCGTAAACTCAGAACCTTGTTCAAAGCAAAACTGCATGACGCAGCAGACAAAGCGCTGCAAAAGAGCGATTTATCTGTTTATGACGACTATATTCGTCAAGCAGAGCGTGAGTTACAAGAATTCAAAAAAACGATCACGCCCATGTTTGCACAAGTAAAATCGTCTAAACGGCGGCGCGAAAATTTAGCGACCAACGCAGCCAAGCTCGACATTATGGTCGATAAATATTTAACCCAGCGCAAAAAAACGGAAGCGATGGTTACACAGAAAAAGTTCCGCTCGACGATGGACTTAATTGAAACGTATGATGCATCGCTTGAAAAACAGGTGGCGGCTCTTGAAAAGTTGAGAGATGTGGAGGTAAAGCTAGACGGCCGTTTAGCCATTGCCAAACAAGAACGCGAAGAACTAGGATTTTTGCTGCAATTGGCAAAGTCAAAGGAAGTATCGACCAAGGCCATGAAATCCCTTGACTCCTTGATTGGGTATGGGGATACTGAAGTTTCCCAGGCAGCAGAAAACATTCGTCAACGGTTGGACCATGCCGATGCTGCATGGGAATTGCAAACCAGCAACCTGGACAACCAGCTTGACTCGGCTATGCACAGCTTGGAAGTTGAATCAGATTTGGCCGCCAGAATGGATAGACTTGGGTTATGAGGTCGTCGGAGATTATCATTTGCCTTCGCAATCGTCATTCCGAGGTCCGCCGAGGAATCCCAAAATCTTTACCGCACAGATCGTAGGGATTCCTCAGAGGACTTCGGAATGACATTCTTCCAGCCACTGATTACCGACCACCAATTACGGATTACCGATTACTGACACTATGAACATTGCTCTCGTTCACGACTGGCTCAATCAATTGGGAGGGGCTGAAGATGTGCTGGAAAACTTTGTCAGCCTCTACCCCAATTCCCCTATTTTTACATCCCTCTATTGGCAAGACAGGATGCCGGACCACTGGCAAAACTGGGATATTCGCACATCGTTTATTGACAGAATGCCATTGGCACATAAAAAGCAGCAGCTCTATTTCCCGCTCTATCCATTTGCATTTGAACAGTTTGATTTCAGTAAATATGATGTTATTTTAAGCAATAAAAGCGGGTTTTGTCATGGGGTTATTTCTGGGCCAGAGACGATGCATGTTTGTTACTGTTTAACACCAACCCGGTACGTGTGGCGCTATTTTCAATACGCTGAACAAGAGCAGTTAGGCAGGATGACGCGACGCATTTTACCACCATTTCTAACGTTATTGCGCCAATGGGATCGGTTGGCAGCAGATAGGGTTGACCATTTCATCGCCATTTCGGAAGAAATCCGTCGGCGAATCGCAAAGGTTTACCGACGCGAATCGACTATTATCTACCCGCCGGTGGAAACAACTCGTTTTGAACCTTCGAATCGCGTTGAGGATTATTATTTGTTCGTGGGGCGGTTGGTTCCTTATCGGCGACTTGATTTACTGATTGAAGCGTTTAACAAAATGAAACGGCCGTTACGCATCGCAGGCAGCGGTCGTGACAAAGAACGGTTGCAGGCATTGGCTGGTCCAACCGTCGAATTTTTAGGCTACGTGCCTGATGAGGATTTACCGGACATGATTGCCCGCTGCCGTGCTTTTATGTTTCCAGGTGAAGAGGATTTCGGCATCGCGCCCATTCAAGCGATGGCAGCGGGGAGACCCGTGATTGCCTATGCGGGTGGCGGCGCATTGGAAACTGTAATTCCCGGCACCGGCGTTTTGTTTACGGAACAAACGGTTGATGCTATTATCGACGCTGTTGAATCTTTCGATGCAGCAAGGGTTAATAATGCGGTGATTCGTCATCATGCGGAGCAGTTTGATACGGCCGTTTTCCAACAAAAAATGAAATCATTTATCGAAGAGAAGTTTGATCAGCACCAAGGGCATTTAAAAGTAGTTTAGTATGGAATTACGACGATATTGGCAAATATTTTTGAGGCGCTGGCTGTATGTGGCGATCCCGACAGCCATTGTGCTGATTATTGGGTTGGCAACATATCAGACACCACCACCGGCTTACACCGTGGGTGTGAACTTTATTGTCAGTCAAGAACCCTCCGCTGCTGCTGCTGCTGAAGACCAGGAACGATATTATGCGTGGCTGACTTCGGAATATATTGTGAATGGGTTGGCTGATTGGGTGAGCGGCAATACGTTTAAAACGGCCGTTTCTGCCCAACTCGCCGAACAAGGGTATGATATCCCGGCTGGCGCGATTGGCATTGTGGCCGACAATGTGCGCAGCAAGCTGCAACTCTCCATGTCTCACAACGACCCAGATGCCCTGGCGGCGATGATGGGTGCGGTGATTGTGGTGGTGACTGAGCAGAATGCTTTGCCGCAGTTGGGGGGTGAAACGGCCGTTCTCGTTCTCGTCGATGAGCCAATTGTGAACCAGATTCCCACCGGCATTCGCAGCCAGCTAGATTTGCCGCTGCGGGTTGGGTTGGCGCTCGTCGCTGGCATCGGGCTGGCATTATTAGCCGAATATTTAGACCCAACGATGCGCGACCGGGAAGAGATTGAACAGATGGGGTTTGAAGTTTTAGGCGAAATCCCCAAAAAATAATTGACAATTATCAATTGGCAATTGTCAATTGACAATTAACGAGGAGTACAGCGTGGAATTAAGTGATTATTTACGCATTTTGCGGCAGCGGGGCTGGATTATTGTGTTAACGGCCGTTCTTACCGCTGCCGCCACCTTTGGCTACAGCAGAATGCAAACTGAAATCTACGAATCACAGCTGAATTTGCTGGTACGCCCAGCACGGACCGATTTTGGGCAAACGCAGGCAGTTGTCGAACTGTTAGGCAGCTATGAAGCATGGCTCAACAGCTCGTTTCGCGCTCAGGAAGTAATTAATTCGCTGGAACTAGATTTAACTGCCGATGAACTGCTTGGTGATGTTGCCTTTGCATCAGACAATTTGCAACGAAAGGTAACAATTTCTGTGAAAAACAGCAGCCCAGCGGTAGCCAGTGATATTGCAATTGCCTGGGGAAATTTGCTTATTCAAGATCAGCAATTTGAAAATGACCAAAATCGACAAGAAGACCGGATCACGATTTCATTCCAAGACAATCCAAAACCAAGTTTAGACAGCCCGAAAACAACAATTAACACAGCCGCTGGTGCTGTTTTTGGCGCATTGTTGGGCATTATTATTATTTTCGCGCTGGAGTGGATTGAATCTGGTGTGATGCGCCGCACGCAAGATGTGGAACGGTATTTGGATATCCCGGTGATTGGGAGTATTCCAGGGCAATAAGAAATAATTAGTGGATAGTGGAAAGTGGATAGTGATTAGTCATTCAAAGGGAAGGCTTTCCACTTATCACTAATAATTATCCACTCAAAAAGAGTAACCTATGGACTTAATAACTTTGACTGACCCACGTTCACCAGTGAGTGAGGCGTACCGTACTTTACGAACAAATTTGTCTTTTTACAGTTTGGATAACCCGATTCGCACGTTGGTGGTAACGTCAGCGGCGACGGATGAGGGAAAAAGCACAACGATTGCCAATTTGGCGGTGACGATGGCCCAGGGTGGTAATCGCACGATTTTGGTGGATTGTGATTTAAGACGGCCGTCTTTGCACGCCCTGTTCAACTTACAACCAGAACCGGGTTTCACGAACGCGATCTTGGAAGAAAATGGGAGACCATCCCTACAACAAACCAGCATTGACAACTTATCGCTACTGTCAGCGGGCACATTGCCACCTAATCCAGCCGATTTACTAGGCAGCAAAAAAGTGGATCAGATTATCAACACACTTGCAGAACAGGCGGACATCGTTTTGTTTGATGCACCGCCTGTGATTGCGGTGACGGATGCGGCCGTTTTAGGTGCAAAAGTAGATGGCGTTTTGTTGATCATTAACGCAGGCAAGACCAAACGTGACCATGCCGAACGCGCCAAGGACACGCTGGAAAAAGCAAAAGTTCGAATTGTGGGGGCCACGCTGACCAATGCACAACGCGACAGCGTGGTGGGAGGATATTATAGTTAATGCAGAAGAAAGCAGGAAATAGCTCTAATCAGATGCGTTTGATTTTGATGGTTTTGATTGCCATTGTCATGTTCGCTGGGCTTTCATGGATAAATTATCGGTTTCTAACGGGACCTCACCGATATGATGATCGTGACTTTGTTAGCTTATGGGCTGGTGGAAAAGCAGTCATTGCTGGGCTTAACCCATACGATCCTGACGTATGGGGTCCGTGGCGCATCAGTTTAGGCAACACGTGGGTTCCAGACAGCCGAGAGCCATTTCCGCTTTGGACATTGCTTTTCTTTTTGCCATTCTCAATTTTAGATTTAGGGTGGGGTGCAGCCACGTGGGTCGCATTTTCACTGTACATGTTGGTTGGCGCTTCGTTTTTTCTAGGAAAAATTTTCAATCATCTCCGACTCTCTCTCATTGAATTTTTTCTATTGGCACTAGGAGCTGCTTTGTATCGAGGGGGTGTATTAACTCTGTTTGTAGGGCAGCTAACGTTTGAGTTATTGTTTATTTTGGCCCTTTTTATGTTTTTAGTGTATAGAAAACGGCCGTTTGCCGCTGGGCTTGTGCTGGCATGTGTTGCCTTTAAGCCAAATCCATTTATCTTATTTGTGCCTTTATTTGGTGTCTGGCTGCTATCGAGACGCGAATGGCAGATCATTCTTGGCGCTATCACTGGCGCAGCCACCTTATTTTTAATCAGTTGGATAACGATTCCCGGATGGCTATTTCAGTGGTTTAATGTCACGGGAAAAACTGAGGTCACGCAAATCACCCCTACTATTTGGGGATTGGCCTATGAATTGACGCCAAACTGGTGGGCAGTGACAGGATTGCTTTTATTAATCATCATTACGATTGTGCTAGGGTGGTTATTGGTATTCAATAAAAATCTCACATTGTATGAAGCAACATCGCTGGCACTGGGGGCTTCTATTCTAACCACGCCTTATGCATGGGAATACGAGCATCTGCTGCTGCTAATCCCCTGGATGTTCATCTTTTATACACTGCGACAAAAAAGCAGATGGTTTGCAAGCGCAATCTGGGTCACATGTATTATGGTGCTGCCCTGGTTGATGTTTGATGTTGCCATGCAGCGTGCTTCAGCTACGTTTACGGCCGTTATTCCCCTTCTCACACTCCTAACAACTTATCTTACCATTTGGTATTCAAAACGGCGTTCTGCTTTATTACAAGCATCTTGATTGATGGCTACTGGCAGGCCATCACAAACTTGTTTTCAAACTCAAACAATCGATCTTGTTCAGGTACAGAAGCAAGCGCAAACTGAGAGCGAGACATAAGCTCGGGTGCCAACCAACCATCATATGGATCGTAAAAATATTTCCCACTAGCTATTAATTCTTCCTCAAAACGTGTTGTATCTACAACAAGATAATCAATACCATACTGTTGGCAATATAAAGTGACATTTGACATATCTTCAGCATAATGTGCCATAACTGCATCCATCACAACCGTATCCACACTTGCACGATCCTGAAACCGT
>QQUD01000831.1 GCA_008501785.1 Chloroflexota bacterium | reverse complement strand
ACGCATCCTGGAATTCTTCCATCAACAATTTCTCTTCTAGGAAGATGTCTTTTTTAATGGCGTTTCGAACAATTCCAAACTTTTTAAGAAACTTGTTTTTTATCAATGCCATAAATCTCCTTTTCTCATAACCCCCTGCTTCAGTGAGATCTTTTTGGTTGCTGCAGACGGTATCCTTGTTGATCTGCTCAATGATGATTTTACCGCAAAATTTAATGATAAGGGTGTTTGGAGAAAACGGCCGTTTCCCCACGAGTACTTTTTTCTCTTTTATTCCCAATCATCTTGTGACATACTGTGATTGCTGATGGATAAAATGAAGTAAATGTTTGAAAAACGGCCGTATTCCTACAAAAAACCCTATCTAATGCAAAACATCATCCAATCTTAGGATACGAGTGCAATCTGCGTGAAAAAGGGGTTGCATTATCTCAACGACCCCTTCATACTGTAAAAATCGCACCTGTATAAATTCACATAATGTTCATTCAATATTGCTTTGTAAATCATTCAACTTGAACAAATATATCCCCACTTTTAAGTGATCAGCAGAAGTCTTTGGAAAAAGAATGAAGCACATCTGCGGATAAGAAATTTTGAAACCTTTATGCGGTTTACTTAGTTCAATACACAAATATTTTGGAGAGTGCAATGGAATCATTTCAATTAAGAAACAGCGACAGTGAGCAACCATTCACCATCAAACTCACACTCCCTGCAAAAAATTTGCTAAACGATTGGAAACAATGCAGCATGTTAGCCAATTACATTGCGGAATATGTTGGTTACCAATATCCCCAGCAAGAACGTGCGGAAAACCTGATCTCAACCATTACAAATGAACTCCTCGAAACAGCGGTGGCCATCGCCCCAGAACAATCCGACCTCACCATTAGCCTGCAACAGCTCAACGATGGGCTTCAAGTCCAAACCAATCATGGCATTCGTGATGATTTAGCTTCACCTTATCAAGATTTTTTAAGCTCATTAAGCAAAAACAATATTGAAGGCCGTTACCTCAAGATGTTGACAGCAAAAGAAACACCAGAACGTGATTTTAATCAACTGGGCTTGCTCATGATCACCCATGATTTTGGTGCCAGACTTCTCAACTGTTCCCAAGAAAGCTCAAACCGAATTTGTACCCAGCTATTTATTGCTGATAAGGAATTCCAAGCATGAATTACGCCAATGGCACATACGCACTCAACTACGATCCCCTTGACCAACAAATAAATTTTGAAGGCATATTGCGCCCTATCTCATCAGATGAAATTACCAAGCTTGTCGATTATTTAAAAAAGATTCATGACCAGGTGAGTGGAAAATTAAAGCTCAATTTCCAGCGATTGCGTTATGTCAATGCAGCTGGCGTCAAAGCGCTTTCACTTTTCATCACCTATGCACGCCAACAAAAACATTTAAACATCACAGTTATTGCATCCAGTGTTGTGGCGTGGAGTGAGCGCGTTTTACCAAATTTAAAAGCGATTTGGGGTGACATAGATTTTGCGGTTTACGATAAAAACTTCTACAAAAGTCAAGACATCATTGAAGAAGAAGATTTTATTCCATTATTGCGAAATCAGACCCGGATCGTTTGGCCAATTGAAAAGGATATTCTAAAAAAACATGGGCTAAGTGCTGGTATGCGCGTTGCGGATATTTGTTGTGGCTGTGGTGACGTGCCATTGTTGATCTGTCGTGATTTTAGCCCCAGCTACATTCTTGGGATAGACCATTCTGAGCCAGCAATCTCCTATGCACGAGATTTACAAAGCGGATTTGACATCCGCAACGCAGAATTTCAACGGGGTGATGCAACGGCTTTAATGATCAATGACAATACCTTCGATTTTGTGCTTTGCCGCTTGAGTCTCCAAATATTCTCACAACCGAGTTTGATCTTGAAAGAGTTAATTCGCATTGCAAAACCAGGTGCCCGCATCTATGTAATGTGTGAAGATTACGATTTGATCATGGGATATCCTGAAAGCGAAATGATTCACAAAACTTATGAGCGGGCTGCTGAATATGGGGATCGAATGGGAATGGACCTGCGCAGCGGGAAAAAACTTTTTGGCATGTTGAACCATGCACGTTTAGAAGATATTCAAACAGATCATATGATTATTGATACGAGCCGCGTAAATCGTGAAGCATTTGCTGAAGTGATTGAAAGCTGGAAGAAATTCTCTGTTTACACCATTGGCAATGGACTGAATTTGAGTAAAGGTGACCAGGAAACGCTCGAAGCAGGTTATGAAGCGCAATTACGCACTATCCGCAACTCGAATGGGTTCACCACTTGGGGAATTGTGGCTTGTTCTGGCAGAAAACCATTTGATTAAATCGCCTATCACCCCATTTTCTCATGCTCACATGTTAGGAGCCATCTATGTTTAAACGTATTGCTCATTACTTTACCGGCAGTTTTCAGCACAAGCTCGTTCTTTTTAATGTGCTGCTGGTCAGTTTAACAACGATCTTTTTGGTTATCTTCTTAATGTCGAATATGCGGGGCATTACGGACTTTTCGCTGGAACAAAACAGGCAGAGTCTCCGCAAAACAGTGGA
The DNA here is from genome assembly GCA_008501785.1 of Chloroflexota bacterium. Next base: position 4,790 of record QQUD01000831.1, on the reverse strand, counting down.
AGAATATCTCACCATTTATACGGCCGAAAAAGCAACATCCACATGGCTGCAAATTCAATCGGCCCAATCGAATTTAACGATTTTAGGCAGGACGGCACAAAAGACGTTAGATAATTATAATGCGATTAATGAGAACACGGCCGTTTACCAAATCCCCATCTTCCAAACCGAGCTTGAAGCAGAAGGGGATGCCTTGACCACCGCCGCAGACACCCCATTCGATGCCTTTATTCCCCCACCGTTTGTCGAAAATCCGGCATCTAAAGAACTGGTCAACATTTCTGCTCTGCTCAATTTGAACATGGACGCCGTTTTTGCAGCCAATGAAAATCATACGCTGATCTATTTCGTGGGAAATGAAGAAACACCAATCACCCGCGCCTACCCCAATGTCCATCTGGTCGAAGTGCTGGGCGAAGCTGTCAGTTTACATTTTTGGAATGACTTTTTCCCTGGCAACACCGATGCATGGCGTAAATGGTACACCAACCCAGCCATCAGTGAAGAACTCCCTAACCCAATTACAGTAGAAGCCCCCTATGGCGATGCCGCTGGTCAAGGTATCGTGATGACAATGTTTTACCCGCTGTGGGACAACAATCAAAACGAATTTGCTGGGGCAATTGGCCTGGACCTATCGCTCGATAAAATCATTGAGGATGTCTTGTCTATTCGCGTGGCCGAAACCGGGTTTGCATTTCTGATCAACAGCAACGGTGAAGTCATTGCCATGCCTGAAGAAGGGTTTGCGCTTATGGGCATCGAGCAGCAGGAGATTCAGCGTGGGGGTTTAACGTTTACCTCTGGGTTGATTGATGAGACGGGGAAAACGGCCGTTCAAGATTTCGCCCAAACCTTGCAGGGCAACAGCGAAGGCATTTACGAAATTCAACTCACCGAGCAAGCTGCACAGCCTGGGAACGCCCATCTGATCTCATTTGCTAGCTTGCCACCACTCTCCAACAATCAATACGAAGAAGATGTTTGGAAATTAGGGGTGGTTGTGCCGGAAGCAGAGATTTTGCAAATTGTGAAATCAACAGAAACGGCAATCACCAACAGCAGTAATCAGGCAAGCTATGTTTCACTATTGTTGGTTGCTGTTTTTCTCTTAATGGCAATTGTCATCTCAGTCAATTTTTCTGCCAGGGTAACACGCAATTTACGCACCTTGGCTATCGCGGCAGATAAAGTATCTGAAAAAAACTATGATATTGAATTAGATATCCAAAGTCAGGATGAGATTGGCCAATTGGGCAATGCATTTGAGCACATGACCACAGAAATTCAAGATTATACAGCAAACCTTGAAGCAAAAGTGAGCAGGCGCACGGCCGCATTACAAACGGCCAACGACGAAATCATGCACCTCAACGAGCAGCTGAAAGATGAAAATCTGCGCCTGAGTGCGGAACTGGACATTGCGCGACAATTACAGATGATGGTGCTGCCACCTGAAAGCGAAATGGCTACCATTCCCGACCTCGATATTGCCGGCTTCATGGAACCCGCCGATGAAGTTGGCGGCGACTATTACGATGTTTTGCAAATTGGCGAATCCGTCTATCTCAGCATTGGCGACGTGACCGGGCATGGTTTGTCTTCAGGTGTGGTGATGCTGATGGCACAAACGGCATTTTTGACCCTCTCGCATAGCGGCGAACAAGATATTGACCGTATTTTGTCAGTCTTGAACCAAGTACTGTATCATAATATTTTGCGTATCCGCGAGAATAAAAATATGACGTTGGCGGTGATTAAGTATCAAGATCAAAGGTTCAATCTTGTGGGGCAGCATGAGTCTGTCATCATTTGTCGTGCCAATGGAGATATTGAAGAAATTGATACGATTGACCTGGGATTTCCCATCGGTCTGGAAGACAATATTGATGATTTTATCTTTTCGAAGCAGTTTGAGTTGGCCCCAAATGATGTGATACTATTGTATACCGATGGCGTCACTGAAGCTGAAAATCATGAACAAGACCAGTACGGCCTAGAGAAGCTAATTGACACGTTAACAAAATATCATCAATTAAATGCTAAAGAAATGGTCTCACATATCATGGATGACGTGTATGCGTTCATTGATGGATCGCAAATTCATGATGATATTTCGATGATGGTTATTAAACAGCGCCCTAACGGCCATTTGAATTGAGTAAGGGATTCTATTCATGACTGTACAAACGCAATCACCTCAAACTTACGGCGTGTGGCAAGATGAAACGGCCGTTTCCGGCGCTTACGCCTGCATGGAATTAAACGCTGCCCATCTTTCCGAGCATTGGCGGCGCAATAGTCTCAGCTCAGATTTTTGGGCCTATTATGCGGCACAGTCGGTGGAAACGGCCGTTCCAGACGGGTTGCTGCCCAAAAATATCGTCCAAGACATCTTGTCTTATCTGCTCAATGAGCTGTTTGAAAACTGTGCCAAATTCAGCAGCGGCCCCAATCTTGACATCTGTTACCAATCCTGGATTCAAAAAGAGTCGATGGTCATTCAAGTCACCAACCATATCCAGCCAGACAAACAAGCTGCTTTTGTCGAGATAATCGAAGAAATATTGACAGGTGACGTAGATGAACTATATTTTCAAAAATTAGAAGACAATGCGGAAAACGATTTTGAGGGGTCTGGACTTGGCTATCTCACCCTGATCAAAGATTATGGCATCCAATTTGGGTTCCGTTTTCGGCCGCAAAATTCAACCAACACCGCAGTAGACGTGCAGGCACACGTCAGTATGAAGGAGAATTAAGTTTCATGAGTATCGAAAAAATTAACGGCGAAGAGTATTCAGTTGAGTACAACGGCAACACCCAGACCGTCACCTTTATTGGCTCAATGCGCTTACGCACATCAGAAGAATATGCCCCCATTAACGATCTACTCCTCAACGCACATGACGAGATCGACCCGGATGGCACGTTGACCCTTGACTTTAGTGAATTGAAATTCCTCAATAGTTCTGGCATTAATATCATCAGCCGTTTTGTCATTTCAGCACGCAAACACGCGATGATTAATTTAAAAGTGAATGGCAGCGAACAAATCTACTGGCAAAAGAAATCATTAACCAACTTGCAGCGCCTTTGGTCAAAAGTACAAATTGAAATTCAATAGGTCCTCAAGCAAATGACAGCAGCTAAAACCACCCCCAAAAAAGAAATAAAAACATTGCAAGCCAAAATAGCCGAGCTTGAAGCTGAGCTTACCGATCTGCAACTCCTCTTCGAAACCACAATGGAGCACGGGACATCGCTGGAAAACGAGTTAGTCTCCCAAAATGACCGGATGGAGATATTGCAGAGCAAAATGCGTAAGTATCTCTCACCTCAACTGTTTCAGGCACTTGTCGGGGGTACTACTGACGCCAATACAAAGTCCCATAAACGTGTCAAACTTACCGTCTATTTTTCTGATATTGTTGGATTTACCGATTTAACCGACACAACGGAACCAGAAATACTATCGTCCGTACTCAATTCATACCTCACACGCATGTCCGAGATTGCACTCAAATATGGCGGCACTATTGACAAATTCGTGGGGGATGCCGTCATGGTCTTTTTTGGTGCGCCAGAATTTGAAGATGATGTTTCTCATGCTAAGCGATGCGCCCAGATGGCTTTGGAAATGCGGGAAGCGCTTTTCCAATTGCGCCCACAGTGGAAGTTAAAAGGCATTGCCCGCGAGTTACATGTGCGGGCAGGTATCAACACCGGTTTTTGCACCGTTGGCAATTTTGGCAGTGAACATCGCATGGACTACACCATTATCGGAGGACAAGTCAATTTGGCAGCCCGTTTGCAATCGGCCGCCCCAGCGGATGGGATTTATATTTCGAAAGCCACTTATTCACTGATTGAAGAGTTCGTGACAACAAAACATGTTGGACATCAACAAGTTAAAGGGATTTACGAACCAGTTGAAATCTGGGAGCTAACTGGCCTAGCCGAAGGAGAAGAAACGCCATCCCCCTATCTCCAAATTGGGGATAATCACCTTAAACTCGAACAGCTTGATATAGATTTAGATACGCTATCAGAAGAAGATCGTATGGCTATTCAAAAAGCACTGTCTCGGGTTATGCTACAACTATCAACCAAGCGCCAATAATCAGATTTCATAGGCATAATACTTCAAAAGGCAGAAATACTCACCAGTTCATAGCGGCTTGGTGAGTTTGCCACCAGTTTATTGGCTATCTTTTTTACCCCTCTCCATTGTTTTACTACTTTTTAAAAGAGTTGAGATTAATTCCTTTGATGGTTGCCACATAGTGATGGTAATTGCAAGGTTCAAGGCAATATTCCCTGCAACCAGGCCAAGCACATTGAGTGCGAATACATATGCCGCACCTGTGATAAAAATACCAAACTGGACAATTGCTAGCAAGCCAGGAAGGCCAAACCAGATGGCTAACCAACGAGGAAATCCACGCAGTGTATAGAAACCCCATACCACTAATAGAAAACCCACCCCCTGAAACAAGACCGCAATGTGATTCAACGAACTGATTACGCGCCACAAATCGAGATACGAATTGAGCAATCCTGCCTTTTGGGCTGGTGCAGTGAGCACATAGCGTGCAGCAATATCGCTAATTCCATCCAGACGCAAAAAACTACCAAGCCCACCAAATGTCTGTATCAATCCACAAACCGAGATGAATCGCGCTCTAATGGGTGTTTGATGACGAAGTATTCCCGCTGCTGCTATGAGAATACCACCAAGCATAAGCCAAATAATGGCATCAATTGTCCAGGCTGCTCTAAACATGCCA
>QQUD01000843.1 GCA_008501785.1 Chloroflexota bacterium | reverse complement strand
TTGGGGCTCAATTTGACGGCGAGAAGGGTGTTGAAGCTGGTGCCGCCTATATCTTTACTTTCGATAATGTGGCTGATGTTTGGGTACAACAAGCAAAGCTGTTGGCCAGTGATGGGGTCGCTGACGATTGGTTTGGCGTGAGCGTGGCAATGAGTGGTGATACGGCCGTTGTCGGAGCTACGAGCGAGATTGATGAAGAGGACGATTTGCCCGGATCGGCCTATGTTTTTGCTTACAATGGGTCTAACTGGGTGCAACAAGCGAAGCTAATGGCCAGTGATGGAGATTTCTATAATGAATTTGGAAATGATCTGGCAATTGATGGGAATACAATTGTTGTCGGTGCCAGAAATGATGCTGCGCAGGGAGCCGCTTCTGGTGCAGCCTACATTTTTGCCTATGACAATACTAATTGGGCACAGCAAGCCAAACTATTGGCCAGCGATGGTGCAGCTTCAGGTTATTTTGGTTACAGCGTGGATATTAGCGGAGATACGGCCGTTGTTGGGGCTACTGGTAAAGAGACTGTGTACGTTTTCACCTATGATGGCACGGCCTGGACACAACAAACAAGGCTGGTAGCTAATGGAGATTTGGCTGGTGACTTGTTTGGTTACAGTGTGTCACTAAGTGAGGATTCGCTTGTTGTTGGGGCTAGGAACGACAATCAAGTAGGGAGCGCTGCTGGCGCAGCTTATGTTTTCACCTACGATGGAACCGTCTGGGCGCAACAAGCGAAACTGTTAGCCAGTGATGGGGAAGCTGCGGACCTATTTGGGAGTAGTGTAGCAATTAGTGGGAATATGGCTGTTGTTGGAGCTCCGGGTGATGATAATGCGAGAGGTTCTGCTTATATATTTACCGACGTAATTTTTGAAGTGCCTAATTTGCCAAATGGAGAGTGGTGGAATGACGACTTTTTCTACCGGCGACCAATGACTTTGACGACGACTTACCCAATTATGGGAAGTGATGTGAGTATGAATACGGTATCTGTGGTGTTAGACGATGCTGATACCTTGATTGATGAGGGCAAATTGCAGGCGGATGGTGATGATTTACGTGTTACATATCGTGATGAAGCGGGATGGCATGTACTACCTGTGCAGATTAGTCCGGTGATTTCCCCTTCTATGGCAATTACTTTCCCCTTGCAATCACCACTTGCCCATATCAGTGGAAAAGGTCTTGTTACGAGTAGTAATGTAATGAGTGTTTCAAATAGCGCTGCAGACTCAACTAGTCCGTGCCTAGCGATGAATGCCAACGATGTACCATACTTTGTTTGGAGTGAAGCAGGTGAAGTCTTTTTCTATGACCTTAACATGGCTGTACCGATTACAGTGTCAAATAACCTGACGGGCACACATCATAGCCCGGCGATCACTATTGATCTAGATAATACCATCCATTTAGCTTGGGTAGGCAATGGAGAGATTCTCTACAGCAATTCAACCGATAGCGGCTTAACATGGAGCCAACCAGATGATGTTTCTTCGTTGTTTGATATCAATGATTTCAACATACCAGGATCTGATTATGCATACTATCAGCCAGGTATTGTTGTTGATAGTAACAATACTGTTCATATTTACTGGAACCATTCCTATTCGAGCACTAGTAATGATGGAAATGAGGCGAATGTTCTTCTGCACCGCTATCGTCTCACAGATGGCACTTGGGCGAGTGGAATATCTGATCTAAGTTGGTTGGGGATATTTGGAAACCCACCGATAGATGCGGCAGCAGGGTTAAATGGTGAGATGCATTTGATCTATGGTGGTAATTATCGTCTATGGCAAAATGGTGTATGGGGAGCTGAATCATTTATTTCCGGCAGCCCAAGTAGCATTGCCGTAGATGCTGCCGGTACAATTCACGTTGTTTGGGATGAAATTAATAATAAAGTTTATTATCAATATAAAATAAGTAATGTACCTGACTGGTCTTCACCCGAATTGATAGATGAGCCAGGAGATTCTGTTTACCGGTTTGATTTAGCCGCAGCACCGAGCGGCGAGCTTTATTTGAACTGGGTAAGCGTAAATGAAGGGGTGATGTATGCACAGCGAGATGCTAGTGGATGGTCACAGCCAGAAAGTGTGGCGCCTTTTCACATCTCACAATTATATGATATGGGACCATGTCGGATTGCTGCTCGCAGTAGTGGAGGGTTTCATTTGACATATCTTGCCGAGGCAACGCATTCTGCAGGAACCTCTCTGGATGTGTTTTATGGTGATTTTGATCGCGTAAATGAGTATTGGCTCTATTACGGGAATGAAATTGCGAATCAGGGGCCGCAGATAGAAGTTCCCTTGTTGACAGAAAGCGATGTGATTACAAGCGTTACTGGTACCGGTGTGATTACCCCAACCGTTAACTTCTGGTCAGATACAAGGCTGGCGTTGACAACGGAAACCATTACATTTACCAGTGAGGTCTCACCTACTGCTAATTCGCTTATTTGGGATTTTGGTGATGGCATTACCACAACCACATCTCTGACACAGACGACTCATCTTTACGATACGGCAGGTACTTATACTGTGACCTTGACTGCTGTAATGACAGATGGTCTGGAAGTTATGCAAGGCTATATGAACTTCATTACTGCCCTATCATCAAGAAGTGATGATGTGACGATTGATTTGGGTGCAGAAGAGACGCCGGTTATTACAGAGACCTTGGCAGCCAATGCTGGTGAACAAACGATTATTTCGGCTGAGGGAGATTTGCGGGTGATATTCCCTAATGGCGTGATTACTGAATCGTTGGTGATCACCCATACTCCCTATCAAGCGGAGGTGAAGCAAAATGCGGGGACGTTGAATCGGTTTGACTTAACGGCCGTTACACAATCCGCCGGTGATCCAGTTACTCAATTCTCGCAACCGGTCCTGTTGGAAATAGATTACTCCCTGCTTAACCTCACACCAGAAGAGGCAGAAACCCTACTCTTTTTCTATTGGAATGAGGACGATTTGAAATGGGAACCAATCTTGACAACCGTTGATCAATCCCAAAACAAAGTAACTGGCGAGATTGACCACTTTACCAGCATTGCATTGACAACAAATTATGGATTTAGCATCCCGGCGCTGCGTCGTCTGCCGAGTGTCAGTAATGGTGGCGTTGATTTGCTTACCGGTGCATCAACATATGTATATCCATTAGAAGTGCCACCAGGAACCCATGGCATGCAGCCAAATTTAAGCCTGGTCTACAATTCTGGCGCTGCGGATACATTATTGGATCAACAGGCAGGGCTTGTGGGTCATGGATTTGAACTGTCAGGCTTAGGCTGGATCCAGCTTGACCCTAATTCAGGTTATTATTATTTGAACTTGAATGGCATTAGTGAAAAATTGATACCTGAGAGTGAAGATTCTAATAGCTACCATACTGAGCATGAGACCTATTGGAAAATTGAAAGTCATATTGATGGAAAGAATGGTATCGGTGTTGGGTCATATTGGATTGTTACAACACAAGATGGAACCCAATACCAGTTTGGAAACACTCCAGATTCAGCCAGCGCAAGTGCATATACAGAAATACCTAGCGAAGTGTATCGTTATGAATTAAACGAAATACAAGATGCATATGGCAACACCGTCTCAATTGAGTACGATAAACAGACTGAATATTTTAGCGGTTTTCCTCTTCCTGACGATGATCCCGATTTTCATTATTCGGACACAATTCCAAAACCAACTCGGGTAAAATATACAAGCAACTCTAATGCTGGTTTGACTAACCAGCGAGAAATAGTTTTTGTTTATAATCAACCAGATCCCAATATAACTAATCCAGTTGGAAATCGCGCTGACCACTTCATCTCCTTTTCTGAATTTTTACAAGGCCCATCCTATGACTTGGGTTATGAAGATGCGATAAAAGAAATTCAGATGTTTGTTAGTGGTGCTCTTGTGCGTACTTATAAATTAAATTTTGCTTATTTCACTAAAGACGGCGACAAACCTTTCCTAATATATGGGCCTAAAAATTATCATTTAATGTTGACTGGCATTCAAGAGCATGGTACGGGTGGTCAAGGCTTGCCGACAACATCTTTAACTTATGCTGAAACAGGCCATTTACAGTCGGTTGATAATGGTTATGGAGGCAGTGTCATCTATGATTATAAGAAAATTGAAGATGGTGCAGACCCATTGTATTTTGGGGCTATTGGTGCGACATTAGAAGAGGGGGAAGACCCGGACACGGATCGCTGGCGGGTCGCCACCCGATCAATTGTTGACAATACTCATGAAAACATCCGTGAATTTAAATATGAATATGATGGTGCTGTATTTAAAGATGACAACTTCTTGGGTCATCAACAAGTAACTGTAATAGATCCGGAAGGTACCAAAAGAGAAACATTCTTTTCCCTTACACTTTATCCTGAACCAACTTACAATGCAACTTTGGATGCCGCAAGGAATGCTATATATGTTCCTTGGGGCAGGCCCTATCGTATTAAAATATGGCAAGATAACTTGACCTTGCTGTCAAGCACATTATTTAAATATGATAGATCCCGAAAGAACCTTAAGTGTAGCTGGACAACGATGGGGGCTGCACCTGCACTGTCCACTTGTTATGATTATGATGAGTATGGCAATGTGACAAGAATTGAGGAGAATGGAGAGCGTGTAACCAAGATTGATTACAGACCATCTCCTAGTAGTGGATATCTTGTTAATTTACCAGAGCATGTTTATATCTATGATGGTAGCGGCAAAACACGGGTAAGTGAAACTCACTATGATTACGATTTTTATGCAAATGGGTATGGGTATGCTGTTGAAGGTATAAAAGTTACACAAAATGATATTTCATCCTATGGCGGCCCCTCTCAAGTTACCTATAGCCATTTCGATCAGTATGGAAATATGGATGAGACATGGAATGGGGATTCGGATCATGTAACAAAGGTTGAAGAATTTGATTCCTATAATACTTTTCCAAAAAGAGTTCAATATGCAAATGGGTATGTTGAAACTTATGCATATGATCCGAAGTTCGGCGTGCTGTTAAGCAAAACAAACGCGAGTAATTATACAATTCACTACGAGTATGATCCGTTCGGGCGCATAGAAAAACAAATTGATGTTAATGGGACTGTTGAGTATGTCTACAATGATATTGATAAAGAAACAATTGTCGACTTAATGATCAGTATAGCTGCATTTGGCAAGCAAAACTATTTGGAACAATCCTATAATGGCTTAGGACAACTTTATAAGGAGGTGCAGCTAGGCCAGTTGGAAACAACATATGAGTACGACAGTCAAGGGCGTGTGGTGATGTCTACGTTGCCCCATGACGTTGGTTCATCTGGTGTTGAGTTAGATACAACCTATGATGCACTGGGGCGGCCTTTGCATGTCGATGGACGAGATGGAACCACAATATATGAATATCCTGATTGGCAAACGGTGATTGTGTATGACGGCCGTTATGTCTCAACTGAATACAAAATTGATGGATTGGGTCGTGTGACTGGTGTTGAAGAAAAGGGCGGTTTGGAGACAACTTATGATTATTTAGACAATATACCCAATTCTTCGCTAAAAATTACAGACCCTGATGATAATGTGACACGTATATATTACGATAGTCTGGGGCGTAAAGTAGGATTGAGTGACCCAGATATGGGTTATTGGACGTATACGTATGACGATCAAGGGAACTTACATACCCAAAAAGATGCACGGGGTGTTGTGACAACCCTGGCGTATGATTTGATTGGTAGGTTGGATCTGAAAACATACACAATCCCTGTTGGGTCGGAGATAGTAGACACAATAGACATTGATTTTGAATATCCCAGCGTCATGCAGACGATTATGATAGATGGGTCTGGACAGACTGTATGGAACTATTTCCCTTCTGGACAGTTAGGATCAGAAGTGAAAACAATTGGCAACAATACCTTTACAACGAGTTATCTTTATGATGGGTATGGTCGTTTGCAAACTATGACATATCCTGATGGAGAAGTCGTAACCTATGGATATAATGATTTAAATCAGATTAATAATGTAACGGGATACAATACGTACCTGTCAAACGCAACTTACGATCCCTTAGGGCAGCCAGATAATTGGGCATTAGGGAACGGGATTGTTCAAGATTTCGACTATGATCCAGACACCTTCCGGCCAGAATCGGCAAGAACAGTGAATTCAGATTTGCAGGATTTGAGGTTTGTTTTTAATCCTGTTGGAAATCTAGATTTATGGGAGGATTTGGGTTCGGGATTCTCGTTTGATCCATATTATGATGGTTTGAATCGTTTAGATGGAATCAATGCTAGCATAGCTGCTTATGAACAGGATTATGATTATGATAATCTAGGCAATTTAACGAATCGGGACGGGTTAGGGTTGACTTATAATGATCCACAAAATCGCCCGCACTTACCAAACACGGATTCGATGGATACTAATTATCTTTATGATGATAATGGAAATATGGTGAACCGCATTTTAAACAGCGGGACAATTATTAGCTATACATATGATGCCGCTAATTTGTTGACAAGTGTAATTAGCGAAACGGCCACAATTTCAACAACGACCCATTTTGTTTACGATGGTAATGATGAACGCGTGTTTGAGGCGAGTAATGATGGGCAAAAGATGTATCCAGGTAATCACATTGAAGGAGTTTTTCATAATGATTTAAACTTGTCAAATAGCCCCACAGATTCTGCTTTTCCAAGTTTAGCAATAGATACTAATGATATGCTACATTTTGTTTGGAGTGAAGCAGGTGAGGTAATGTTATATGATTTCAGCCTGGCGACACCAATTACAGTCACACAAAACATAACGACTGTAAACTTGATAACAGGCACAATCAACATTACAGATACAAACATATTGACCAGCACAATCTACATGACTGCGACACATCATAGCCCGATGATCGCTGTTGGTCCAGATAATACCATCCATTTAGCTTGGGTAGGCAATGGAGAGATTCTCTACAGCAATTCAACCGATAGCGGCTTAACATGGAGCCAACCAGATGATATTTCTTCGTTGTTTGATATCAATGATTATCTAGCTGGTGATGAATCATCTGATTATGCGCGCCATCAGCCAGGTATTGTTGTTGATAGTAACAATACTGTTCATGTTTACTGGAATCATTCCTATTCGAGCTCCAGTAATGATGGAAATGAGGCGAATGTTCTTCTGCACCGGTATCGCCTTGTAGATGGCACCTGGGCGAGTGGAATATCTGATCTAAGTTGGTTGGGGATATTTGGAAACCCACCGATAGATGCGGCAGCAGGGTTAAATGGTGAGATGCATTTGATCTATGGTGGTAATTATCGTCTATGGCAAAATG
>QQUD01000759.1 GCA_008501785.1 Chloroflexota bacterium | reverse complement strand
GCGATATTGTTGGCTTCATCGGTTTCGGTACTCTGGTCGAGGGAATCAACTTTGGCGAAAAGTGCGTTGTTGGCTTGTTTCAGCGCGTTTCCAGAAAGGGTGGCAAAAATTGTTTTTTGGGAATTGGCGGCGAGGGAGGAAACGGCCGTAAACCCCACACTATCCTCAATTAAAAAGGGATCCGTTTGGCTCGGATTCAGATAAAAGTCAACAAAGAACTGGCTGTCAATATCGTCTGAACCGGCGTTATAAATAGTTGCCTGTACAGTAAATGGCTGCCCTTGTTGCGGGGTATCGGGACCAACAATTTGCAAATTGCTGATTCTTAAATCCTTGTCGGTTCCTGATTCTACTTGCCCACAAGAGCCGTCCCAGCCCATAAACTCGAGCAAGAGCCATTCATCTTCGGCAGCGCTGTTGCCATAACCGATAATTTTAAAGAGGGCGAAGCGTTGGATGGTGTAACTGCCGTAAGGCCCAAAACCAGCATCAGACTCGTCAAACACAATCATCCGCAGCACAGGCGGATCATCAATTAGCTGATTCACGGCTGCAGCAACTTCGGGAAGTTGGGCGGGACTAGCTGATACCCATGCCTCGACTTGCAGGTTCTGTGCCGTCGCATCACCTGGTTTGACATAGCCGCGCACAACGTGGGGAATGCCATCTGCGGCAACACTACCTGGATCAGCATGATTCGCGTAATCGACGCTGTCTCCTGGCCAGGTGAGACTGTTAGAGAGAACGGCCGTTTCACCCAACAACCCACTGCCATTTATACCAGTAATTCCCAAATTCCATTTCAGCCATCCAAAGTTACCTGCTGCAAAATCAAATCCACGAGACACTTTGAACAAGGTTCCTGCATCAGCCATGTCAAGCGACACATTCTCAGTGTGGTAGATAAATTGATCATAATTCGGCAGCAATGTAGGGTATTCAAACTCTGATGAATTTGGGTAGGGATTGGAAGGATCCCCAGGCGATGTCACAGAACGAATGCCTGAACTAACAGCAATGGGGAAAGCAGCACAACTTTGTGTTGGGTCAAAAGATGCAATGGGGTCGGTAGGGATAAGAATGGTTTGCCAGGTGTGTGTATCATGCAAACCACCATCCACACGAACCATTAACTGTCCACCCACAAATGGCGTACAATCATCCTGGGTAGGATTCTGAAAATCGCAGTCTGATAAATCTCCGGGTACTATAATCGATGGTGGTGGAGTAATCCATTTATTATCGCAATCATCGCCACTTGGGCCACCTAAATTGCAACGGGTGCCCGCCGCAACGCCATCTGGATCGTCCACCCCAGGCTCGCTGAAAGACATCGACCAGGCAGATTCTGGAATTGAATCGAAATAAAAGGTGAATGGGCCACTGGAACCGCTGTCAATATCAAACATACTAATTGCCAAATAAGCCCCGGCAGCGCCAGGTGGAATATAGTTAACCGGCATACGCATCGGTTTCATTAGATTATTAACAACAATGCGTCCCATTGCTTCAACCTGAACGCCACGAGAATCATGTGAGCCTGGGTTATCAATCGCATTAACATTACGAATATTGGCATTTGTAGCAGAGGTATCTACATAGTCATCGGGGCCTGCCCAAATGTGAAATGCATTTTCAGACGCCCCGGTCACGGCCGTTACATCCAGATGCAAAAATCTCTCACCCGTATCTGGATCAATGTATATATTCGGCACATCGGCTAATCTGACCTCAAAGGATGTGTTCTCTTCAATTGTGGGCACTTCAGAAGCAAAAGGAACATCGGGAACGGGAAAGTCATATCCCTGTTTGTCTGCACCAGGAGATACCCAACGCATATCAGTCTCATGAAATCCAAAGAAGTCTCTACTATCTCCCGTATTTCCGTAGTAGCTGGCAACCGGGACTTGTACAGGTTGTCCATCTACTGTTAGTCGATAATAGTAAAGTTCAAAAAGTGTTTGCGTATTATAATTAACATTATAAAGTGGCGGAGGAGTTTCATTGGGAGGGTTGCAAGTGCCATCACCATTGCCTGCACCGACGCCTCGATTTTTGTCAATCCGTATCAACCAGATAGGGTTAATCTGCTCGAATAAAGCTATCCCGGAATCGATCAGGGTAGTTTCCCCCGTTTGAAACACGCAAGGATTTCGCTGCTCGCCAGAAGTGCCTGTACCAGAAGCGCCACAAAGCACATCTTCGATTAACGAAAACCCATTATTTATTGCTGTACTGCTGCGCATAATGGTTGCGGCATTGTTCGCTTGATTCACTGAATCTGGGTCAAATAATTCAACCCGAACGACATCATCTGGGTAATCGTGTGGAATGCGAATTTGGTAACGGTAACTGTAGCTACCTATTCCTGAGGTATATTGACTATTCCAGGGCGAAAATGCATCGCCAAATGCTGTGCATGTTTGGGGGCCAAAAACACCTAGTGTATTGTTTTGGATGATACTGTTGTTGTTGAAATTGATGGGTGTACCCAATTTGTATTTAAATGGCTCAGATGCTGCCGCCGGGGTTGGTTTGAATGTGGGAATTGCGATGAAAAGAACGAGACAAGATAGAAAAAACAAGCCTACCATTAGTGAGAGAAATCGTTTAGACATTATCCACCTCCAATACTTACTAAATTATACAATATGCTTGGAAGCGTTTTCTTCCTACAAGCATACGATGCGATACATTTTTTTTATGCTTTGTTTTCTTGGCATCTATTCCCAAATGATTCAGGGCGAGAGGTGAGAGAGTTGGGAGAAACGGCCGTTTTTTTTCGTCAACGACTATGTCTGATTATCTTGTAAAGCGGAGCGAGGTAATCGGGTGAAACGGCCGTTTGTCTTTCCACAAACACCTCCGATTACCTCGCCCCTATCTGATTAATCAATTTTGTAGACAACAAAAGGCAAGTAAACAATCAAATCTTCTAGCGATAAGACATCAAAATCTAGCAATGAGGTCTCATTGTTGGTCTCATCGGCTTCAGCGAAATTGTTGGACCAATCGACCGTCGCAAATAGTGCATTATTGAATTGTTGGTTGGTGCCGCCAGGAATAGTGACGGTGATTGTTTTTTGTGAATTGGCGGTGAGGGAGGAAACGGCCGTAAACCCTACACTTTCTCCAGAAAGGAATGGATTTGTTTGGCTCGGATTCAGGTATACATCTATAAAAAATTGGTCATCAACATCGGCTGTTCCCATATTCGCAATAACCATTTGTGCCAAAATCGGCTCATCTTGCCGCAACGAATCTAAATCTAGAATTTGTAAATCTGTAATCGTTAAGTCTGGCATTGGTTTTTCCAAAACCTGAAAATTGAGAGGCCCCGCCATATTGTTTGTCTCATCGGTTTCGGTGATACCGTTGGACCAATCGACCGTTGCATAAAGTGCATTATCGAGTAGTTGACTGGTGCCATCGGGAATGGTGATGGTGACTGTTTTTTGTGAATTGGCGGCGAGGGAGGAAACGGCCGTATTTCCCACGCTCTCCCCAGCAAGGAATGGGTCTGCCTGGCTTGGGTTCAAGAACACATCAACAATAAATTGTTCATCAACATCAACTGTTCCTACATTAGCAACAACCATTTGTGCCAAAATTGGCTCATCTTGGCGCAACGAACCTGAATCAATGATTTGTAAATCATTAATCGTTAAGTCCGGCTTTGGTGTTTCCAAAACCTGAAAATCGATAAGCTCATCGCTATTGTTGGTCTCATCAGTTTCGGTGATACTGTTGGACAAATCGACTATCACATAAAGTGCATTATTGAACTGTTGGCTGGTGCCACCAGGTATGGTGATCGTGATTGTTTTTTGGGCGTTGGCAGCGAGGGAGGAAACGGCCGTATTTCCCACGCTCTCCCCAGCAAGGAATGGGTCTGCCTGGCTTGGGTTCAAGAACACATCAACAACAAACGCTTCATCAACATCAACTGTTCCTACATTGGCAACAACCATTTGTGCCAAAATTGGCTCATCTTGGCGCAACGAATCTGAATCAATGATTTGTAAATCATTAATCGTTAAGTCCGGCTTTGGTGTTTCCAAAGCCTGAAAATCGAAAGGGCCGCTCGTATTATTGGCCTCATCCGTTTCATTGACATAATTAAATGTGTCAACTTGTGCAAACAGTTGATTACTTCCCACTTGAGATGGACCCTGATTGGTTTGCAGCACAATGGTTTTGCTTGTACCAGCAGCCAATCCTGAAACAATTGTGCCAGCAATAGAATCGTCAACTATCGGAGGCGTCAGATCGATTGTTGGTTCGGCAAAATAGAAATCTACATAAACAGGGTCGCTCAAATCATCAGGACCGTTGTTGGTGATCGTTGCTGTGACAGTAAATGGCTCACTTGCGTAAATGGTGCCAGGATCGACAACCCCTAAGGAGCTAATTGTGAGATCATAATCTGTTTGAACTGGTAACTGCCCACAGGAATCATCAAAACCCATGAATTCAAGCAGCAGCCAAGAACCACCGTTACTTTGTGATATTTTAAAGCCAATTATTTTGAAGAGGCCAAAACGTTGGATTCGATATCTACTAAATGAACTATCATCACCTTCATCCCATACAATCAATCGCAATATTGGTTCTGTATCGATTAAGGCTTCCAATGCATCTCGAACACTTACCGAATTAACATTGCCTGTATTTGCAGCAATCCAGTCTCCTAGATTCATATTAATATCAGTGGCATCCCCATATCCAACAAAGCCACGTACAATATATGGATACAGTACCGCTGCCGGATGAATGGCGGTATCTCCATGATCAGCATAATCTAGGCTGTCACCCGGCCAAGTGAGACTGTCGGCCAATGTGGCAGCATTGTCTGGTTTACCGGTATTCCACAACAGCCAGCCAAAATTACCGCTCCCAAACCCATTATTTAAATAAAACAGATCGCCTTCTTTTGCCTGATCGAATGCGATATTGGGTGTATGACCAGCAAAATCACTATATGCGGGTGGCAACGTTGGGTAATCAAATTCATTTGCATCAGGATAAGGCGTCTGACCTTCTCCTGGAGGCGTGACCGAGCGCACTCCATTATGAACGGCAATCGGAAAGGCTGCGCAGCTTTGGGTTGGGTCAATGGTTGCAGATAAATCGGCGATGACTTCCCAGGCATGTGTATCGTATTGGCCAGCAATGAGATCAACCATCAATCGGCCACCAGCAAAAGGCGTACAATCTGCCTGGTTTGGGTTCTGGAAATCGCAATTAGACATATCGCCAGGGATTTCAATCTGATAGGCTGGCGATGTCCAAGCATCATCACAACCTGGATACCCACCAACCTCACACCTGACACCATCTGCCACACCATCTGGATCATTTACGCCTGGATCACTAAATGTCATCGACCAATCGCTCCGATCAATTGAGTCAAAATAGAAAGTCAATGGAGGGTTAGCACCAGAATCTAAGTCAAATGTATTAACATAAATAGTTCCACCAGCATCCTCTGCTGAAAAATCACCAATGGGCATATCAATTACATTGTTATAAAAATTATTAGCAGTCAGGCGCGAAATTGCTTCAACTTGCACACCAAGTGAATCATGTGAACCAGGATTATCGAGAGCAGCTAGATTCCTAAGATTTCCATCTGTTGCAGATGTGTCCACATAGTCATCTGGGCCAGCCCAAATGTGATACACATTTTCAGATGCGCCGCTTAGTGCAGTAACATCCAGATACAAAAGCCGAGCACCTGTAACTGGGTCAACAACTATATTTGATATATCAGCTAACCTGACCTCAAAGGAAGTGCCTTCTTCAGTCGTGGGCACTTCAGAAACACCAGGTACATCTGCAATGGGATAATCATATCCTTGTTTATCGGCCCCTGGAGAAACCCAACGCAAATCGGTTTGATGAAACCCCTGAGCGGCATCATCTCTTTCATCTTCTGTATTGCCAATGTAGCTAGCAATAGGCACTTCTACTGGCTGCCCATCTGTTGTTTGCCGATAATAGTAAAGTTCAAATAGCGTTTGGGTATTATAGCGGGGTTCATAATCGGGGATAGGATCTTGGTTGTAAGGATTGCAGGTGCCATCCCCATTCCCTGGCCCAACACCTCGATTTTCATCGACACGCACATACCAAAAAGGATTGATTTGATCGAATACTGCCTCTCCAGAAGCTACCAAATCTAGCTCACCAGTTTCAAAGGCACATGGGTTCCTTTGCAATGCCTGCATGGGTCTCGGGGAATCATATATTTTTTCACCTTCGCCACAGAAACGAGTATCAGAAGGTGATTGGCCTTCTGCAATAGCAAATTGGGTTCGCTCCATGGTAAACTCATTCTCTGATTTGTTTACCGAATCTGGGTCAAACAGTTCTACACGAATCACATCATCCGGATAGTCAGTCGGAATGCGAATTTGATAACGATATGTGTAGCTGCCTGCCACGTCAGGGGTATAGGGGCTGTTCCACGGTGAAAATGGATCGCCAAACATTGTGCAAATTTGAGGCCCAAAAACACCCATCGTGTTGTTTTGGATAAGGCCATCGTTGTGGCGGCTGATGGGAATGCCCACAGGTGTTGTCTGGCTGTTTGCCTCGGCCTGGGCCAGATCAAGCATGGGAAATGTGATAGAAAGAATGAGAATAAGGAGTAAGCATAGGCTCACTGTTAACGAGAGAAATCGCCTTGACATTGTATGACTCCATTGATGCTGCTATTCACGCTTCTGGAAGCTGAATAAAATGTTAACTCCCCCCAGAAGTTGCCACCATCATTCAATAACATCCTTACAGTTTGATGTAACAATTTCAGGCAAAATTTGCGAAATGAGTTACGAAAACGCTCCAAAGAATATTATTGACGTGATTTATAATAAAACAGCTATTTTTCAACGTACCTGGCAGAACAAACATTCTGCACGAAAATGAGAAACCTTTCATGAACATTATAACGGACAAATAGCGGGTTGTCATCGGGTGGTTTCCGTTTTACAATGTTGCCTGTTATGAGTGAATCAAAGGTAGATGTAGCCCAATTGCAAAAACGAACGCCTACCGCATGGTCAGCCTTGCTGCAAAATGAACCAGGGTTGGACAATGTGATGGTAACGGCCGTTTCCGCCAAACCCATCCGCACCCGAGACCACCAACAATCTATCGGGCACGTCTCTCGCTACCTCGTTTCACTGGCAAACCAGTCAGACCCTATCAACTTGCTCGCCAAATACACCAACCGCCAAGAAGTCGCTTTTTATCGTCTTTTGGCTGACCTGCTGCCACATTTGGCTCCCAAATGCTGGTATGCACATGTATTTGCTGATGAAGGCTGGTTAGTGCTAGACGATGTACCAGACCACATACAACCCGAAAAATGGTCACCT
>QQUD01000443.1 GCA_008501785.1 Chloroflexota bacterium | reverse complement strand
GAAGGGCGTCGTTTTGCCTGACAGCCCATTCTGGCAGGCGACATGCTGCGCTCCGGGGGAACGCCATTCGGTGAGGCGCTGGTTGATATTGCCCCTGGCGACACCGTTTGTAATGCAAATGTGCTCAAGGAAATCACAGGGCGTGGTCGTGGGTTAGAGCTGCCAAAATCACCCAACTTTGCGGACCAGTTAGCACGCTATCAATTTGACGAAAAAGCGTTTCTGCCTGCCGCATCACTGCCACGTTATGCGGAACTACGCACATTTCTTGGGTATCGGCGACCTGGGCAGCGTGGTGTCGGGACGCGCAACACGGTTGTGCTTTTGGGAACCAATGCGCTGGTTGCCGGATATGTGCGTCAATTAGAAAACCTTGTTCAATCACAAGCAAGCGACTTTGCCAACATCGACAACATTGTGGCTGTGGCGCACACCGAAGGCAGTCAGAAGTATGGTAACAATCAACATCATGTGCTGCGCACGTTGGCTGGTTGGATTGTGCATCCCAATATAGGGGCGGTGCTGATCGTTGATGCTGGGGAAACCGGTGTAAACAACCAGATATTGCAAGCTTACCTGCGAGAAAATGATTACCCATTGGGTGATGTTATCCATCAATTCTTTTCATTACGCGCTTCCTTTGCGTCCGATTTAGAGGAAGGGGCCAGGTTTGTGACCAACTTGCTGGCACGTGCCAACGAATCATCGCGCACAGCAGAGCCGCTTGGCGAATTGAAAATAGCGCTGCAATGTGGTGGGTCTGATGCATTTTCGGGCATCTCTGGCAATCCGCTGGCGGCATGGGTAGCGAAAGAGATCATTCAGTATGGCGGGGCTGCCAATCTGGCCGAAACAGATGAACTGGTTGGTGCCGAAGCGTATGTGCTGAACAAAGTGCGTGATGCGGCGACGATACAACATTTTTTGAGCCAATCCGACCGGTTTAAAACGAGAGTTGGCTGGCATGGATATTCGGTAAAGGGCAATCCATCTGGCGGCAATTTGTATCGTGGACTTTACAATATTTATTTGAAATCGTTGGGAGCCGCTGCGAAACGACATCCCGATGTGCGACTGGATCAGGCGATTGAGTACGGTCAATTGATGACAGAACCGGGCTGTTATTTCATGGACAGTCCTGGCAACGATTTAGAAAGCATTGCTGGGCAGGTGGCGGCTGGCTGTAATCTCATCTTTTTTGTGACTGGCAATGGCTCGATAACCAATTTCCCGTTTGTGCCGACGATAAAAATTGTGACAACGACCGCACGTTACAACTTGCTGTCAGCGGAAATGGATGTAAATGCGGGGGCTTATTTGGATGGGATGCCGCTGGCAGCATTGGGGCAGCAAACGCTTGATTTGGCAGTTGATGTGGCCTCGGGGCAGTTGAGCGTGGGTGAGCAGGCAGGCCATGCACAAGTGCAAATCTGGCGCGATTGGCCGCTGTCGCAGCCTGTGGAGTTGATACAAATTGCAGCACAGCCAAGCCCGAATGGGAAACCGCTGCCAATTCGCATAGACAAGCATGTGTCAGATGTGCATTTTGATGCATGGCAAACAGAGCATGGGGTTGCGACGGAGCAAGTTGGATTGGTGCTGCCAACCAGCCTTTGCTCGGGGCAAATTGCGCGGCTGGCTGTGGAGCGGTTGAATGAGATGGAAACCGCAGATGGGCGGCGTTTTGTCTCCCTGGTACACACAGAAGGATGTGGTGTATCGACTCAGCCTGAATTTGTACAGGCTGTGCTAGGGTATGCCACTCATCCGATGGTGGGTGCATGTTTGTTGCTTGAGCATGGGTGTGAGATGACGCACAATAGCTTTTGGAAAGAGCAGATGGCGGCGGATGGCATAGACCCATTGAAATTTGGCTGGGCGAGCGTGCAGTGGAATGGTGGTATTGAAAAATCATTGACGAAAGTGGCGGATTGGTTTGCTCAGCAAGCGTCGCAGGCAAGTACACCACAGCGTATTCAGGTTGGACTCGACCATGTGCGGTTGGGGGTGATGACGGATGGGGTGGTGGCGGCAGAAACGGCCGTAACCCTTGCCCACCTCACCCAAATGATTGTCGCTGCTGGGGGAACGGTTGTCATTCCTGAGCATGATGGCGTGTTGGCGACTAGTGCTTTTGTGAAGAAGGTTTTGGGAGAAACGGCCGTTAAACCCACCCTCACTTTTGCCCAACAATCCACTATCCCTGGCTGCCACGTGATGGCGAACCCCTCAACGCAGTGGACAGAAACAGTCACGGGTCTGTGCGCAACTGGCGTTGAAGTGGTGTTGGCGCTGGTGAATGGACGACCTCAAATTGGAAATCCACTGGTTCCAGTGGTGCAGGTGACGGGGGAAACGGCCGTTTATGACCAATACACCGCTGATTTGGATATGCTCCTGACAGGCAACGAGCAACAACTCCTAGACCTGCTGCTCAATACCCTCTCACGCGAAACCACACCCCGTATCAGCCAACACCAAAACGTCGATTTCCAAATCACACGCGGCCAGTTGGGTATTTCATTCTAACAAAACACTTCCTGTACGGGCGGGACAGGCGGGCCATATCTATGCAAAGCACCAATACCTTATCCCCCGCCTGTCTCGCCCCTCTTCCCAAATTATCATTTTATAAAACAAATTTGCCTTTTCTTGGCCTGCTACATCCAAATTCCTACATTTTAGGCAACAATGCAATTGTTTAGCAGAGGGGCGAGACGGTGCGGAGATGAGGTTGTATGTTTTGACGTGGTGGGGGCGAGATGGCGCGGAGATGAGGTTGTATGTTGTGGCGTGATGGGGGCGAGACGGCGCGGAGATGAGGTTGTATGTTGTGGCGTGATGGGGGGCGAGACGGCGCGGAGATGAGGTTGTATGTTTTGACGAAGGTGTTTCCGCGCCGTCCCGCCCGTACAGGGGAGTGCGTTATGGGTGGTAGGTCATTTTGGCTAGAAGGGTGTCTAAGTTTTCTCGATCTTCGGCCCAGCGAGCTGGGTTGTTGATGATGTATTGTCGCGTGGCATTCAATTCGCGTTCATTGCGAATGATGCGTTCGTAATAGCCACGATGCCACACCTTTGCACCAGGACTGTGGCGGAGGTTGTTGATGCGGGTGGAAACGGCCGTTTTATACCGTCCCACCACGACTCCCAACGATCCCGCCAACGCATTCTGAAACTCCCCAAAGGGCAAAGACAAGTCCGCTTGGGTTGCAAATTCGGTGAAATCAAAAATGACATGCCCATGATTGGGCATCACAATCGATTCATCCACCACTACATGCTGTGCGTGTGGTTGGTCCGAAATCCGTTCTAATGCGTGTGTGGCAATGTCCATAAATGCCTGACTCTCAAATAGATATTGTCGTTGATAGGTGCAAATGGTTACAAAATAAAATCCCGGTGACCGGTAATCCCATCCCCGCAGCCGAATCGACCGCCTTCTCCATTTCTTCACACAACCCTCCTGTATTTTTGTACGGGCGGGACAGGCGGGAATTAACTATGCCAAGCACCAAAACCCTTTCTCCCGCCTGTCTCGCCCTTCTTCTCAATCATACATTAACATTGAGCCTTTACCTTTCACCTACCTATCTTGTTGCCTTTTTGCAATCGTGGTGGGTGGCGAGACGGCGCGGAGATGAGGTTGTATGTTTTGACGAAGGTGTTTCCGCGCCGTCCCGCCCGTACAGATGTTGCTGGGGGGAGGGGAACGGCCGTTTCTTCATCCCGCTCAGATTAATCTTTGGTCGACAAGAGGACAACGAATGAAAGGAATGAATAAAATAATGATAAGTTCAACTCTAATTGAAAAAGAGAATATAATGGTTGTGTACCTCAACCCAGATTTGAAACAAATAATAATTGTAGTGAACTACTTTTGCCGATCTAAACTTGTACAGGAATCGTTTTATGAAGCGCAAAATTACGCTGAATCTTGACCAACTAAAAAAAATGTTTTCCCCACCGGTTTTTGAAAGCGATGACATGAAGACTCGTCAAGCTAACTTGATCAATGGCCTTTTACAGGGCTTCCTGTTGGTCACACTATGCTTTGGTGTATTAGGTTCACTTGTCGTTTATAAAAGATTCACGATTCAAACTGTTATCATGTTGTTGCTAACTGTGGCGCTGGTGGGTGTGTATCGTCTGCTGAAAAAAGGATATGTTCAATTTGCTGGCACAACGTTGATTGTGTTGCTTTGGTCTCTCTTTACCGTGGCCATTGTTTTGTTGGGAGGTGTACACTCTCCTGCATTTGCAGGGTATATTGTTGTTGCTTTAATTGCAGGACTGCTCCAGGGGCCACGCCAAACTCTAGTTTTAGTAGTCATGAGTATTTTGTCTGGGGTGGGCACAATTATTGGCGAGATGAATGGTTTGCTTGTCTACCCTATACCCCATCCTCTGGCAGGCGTGCTTATGGCGTATGCGTTTTTGTTGATGATGACGGCCGTTATCATCAACCTCGACGTCTCTTCCCGCCGGCAGGCAGAGCAAGCACTGCGGGAAAGCGAACAGCGATTTCGCGGTGTGCTCGAACAATCACAAGATGGCATTGCCGTAAATGATGAAAAAGGCATTCTGATAACCTGGAATGCTACGATGGAAAAGATATCCGGCCTGCCTGTGGCTGATGTGTTGGGGCGTCCGATATGGGATGTGCAATATCAGATGCTTGCGCCTGAAGATCAATTTGAAGAGCGGCGTAAAGGGTTGCAAATTGGATTGCAATCCTTTTTAGAAACCGGTACTTCACCATGGGCAAACCAGTTGTTAGAACGAGAATACATGCGCCCTGATGGGAAGAAGCTCTATGTACAAGGCATCACTTTTCCGATTCAGACGGAAAGAGGTTTCATGTTGGGCAGCATTACCCGCGACATCAGTTCGCAAAAACAAGCTGAACAGGCGCTGCGCAAAAGTGAAGAAAACTACCGCACTTTATTTGATGAAGCATCGGATGCTATTTTGGTTTTGGATGTACAAAGCAACATATTGGATGTCAATAAACGGACCAGCGAGCTGCTGGGTATCTCGCATGATGAACTATTGCAGCGTAATGCGCTTGAATTTTTGCATGAAGACGATGTGAAAAATAAGGATCATGAGGCCACATTAGCGCCGCTCATGGCAGGTAAAACAATTCAAAGCGATTATCGGTTGCAGCGCGAAGATGGCAGCTATGTGCCTACAGAATTGTCTACCAAAATGTTGGATGAAAACCGCTTTTTGAACATTGCCCGTGATCTAACAGAGCGACTGGCTGCGGAAAAAGCCTTACGCGAATCAGAAGAACGGTATCGTTTGTTGGTCGACGAGTCACCTTATGCCATTGGGATTCATCAGGAAGGTAAGATTGTTTACATGAATCCAGCGGCTGTTTGCTTGTTGGGGGCAAAGACGGCTGATGAACTTGTTGGTTTACCGATTGAACAGATTATTGCACACGAAAACTGGGAAGCAGCGCAGGCGCGTATCGAGCGCATGTTGCAGGGTGAAACGGGACTTTACCCCACTGAGGATCGGTATTTGCGCCTGGATGGAGTGGTTGTGCCGGTGGAGGTAACGGCCGTTCCCTTTACGCACAAAGGTAAACCAGCCATTCAGGTGATCGCGTTGGACATCTCCCAACGTAAACAGGCGGAGCAAGGGTTGGCCGAAGCTTTGGCAAAATGGGAATCACTGGTGCAAAATGCGCCTAATTTCATCGCTATCTTGGACCGGGATTATCGTCTTCAATACGTGAACCATATTCAACCTGGTTTTCAACGAGAAGATGTGATCGGTTCATCAACTTTTGCATATGCAGACCCTGAATACCATGACACGATACGCCAAAAAATTGACCATGTTTTCCATACCGGCGAGGCGGTGCGGTACGAAATCTTAGGACAGGGACCACACGGTGAAACCACCTGGTATGAAACGTGGGTTGGCCCGTTGATCATGGATGGGGCAATTGCATTTGTCACTTTGATTTCGTCAGAAATTACCGAGCGAAAACAAACAGAAGAAGCTTTGCAGCAGCAGCAGGAGAGGCTAGAAGAGGCTGAAAAGTTTGCCAAACTTGGCAGTTGGGATTTGCCTGTTGGCAGTAGCGATGGCTGGTGGTCAAAACAAATGTTTGAGCTGCTTGGATTTAATCCAACGATGGGTATTCCCGACATCGAAGATTACCTTGCAGCAATCCATCCTGATGATCGTTACCTGGTTAAAAATGCCCTGACTATGATGTCTCAAGGGCAGGAACCTGATTCAGAAGTATATCGTAGCAATCCCGAAAGAGGTTCTTTACGTTATTTCAGACCCACTGTGCATTGTCAAAAAGATGCAGAAGGCAATCCGGTGAAATTTGTGGGTACGCTTCTCGACATTACCGAGCGTAAATTGGCTGACGATGCCCTGCAACAATATACGCAGCGCCTGGAAACACTGCGCCAGATTGATGGCGCTATTCTATCAGCACAATCCAAAGAAGAAATTGCTCACGCTGCTTTAGGGCATGTCTATGAGTTGATTCCCTGCCGACGGGTTGCTGTGACTGAGGTTGATCTTGCTTCTGGACTCATGACGATTTTGGCCTCGTATCAGGATGAAAATTCAGAAGTGGAAATTGGCAAGCAAGTTTCCGCACCTAACGAAGCATTTGTTGCACAAATCAGTCAAGGGCATCCGGTGATTATTGATGATCTACTTCAATATACAGATCGGCCAGAAGTAGCCGCTCTTTATGAAATGGGGATTCGTACCTACCTGGTCATCCCTTTAATAGCGCAGGGGGAGCTAATTGGTGGCATTACTTTTGGGGCAGACAAGCCGGGAGCGATTTCCAAAGCGGATATAGCTGTTGTCCAACAAGTTGCCGACCATTTAGCGATAGCTCTCCAACAAGCGAGATTGGTTGAGCTTATACAGAACCGGCTGCAAGAGTTGATAACTTTACAGCAAGCCAGCCTGACTTTTACGCGTTTGCTTTCACCAGCTAAGATCGGCCAGAAGGTGATTGAGATCATCGAGGCAGAATTGAATTACAAGCGTGGGGCAATTTTTACACTTTCTGAAACCGGGGACTCTTTGGAATTGCTGGCGCACAGCAGCCTGGGGTTTGAGAGCCACGAGATGCGGGCGGAACTGAGTCGTGTGCGGTCTCTGGTTGCCGGGGGCAAAGGGATCAGCGCCTGGGTAGCATTTCACGGAGAAGTGGTGCGCAGCGGCGACATCAAGCAAGACCCACGCTATGTCGAGGCCGACCCACACATCAATTCGGAGCTGTGTGTACCGCTCCAGGTTGGTGGCAAAACGATTGGATCGCTCAATGTGGAAAGTGAAAAGCGGGATGCATTTAACGAACATGACGAACGGTTGTTGATGACATTGGCCAGCC
>QQUD01000302.1 GCA_008501785.1 Chloroflexota bacterium | reverse complement strand
CATCTTGCTGGCAAACATGGGACACATTCCCTTTAACCGGCTGATACCAGACGCAACCCTGTTCCACAGCACCGAACATCTGCTGATGCCCCTGCACGGCATTCCCACCGTCCTCACCGTACATGATCTAATTTTTAAGCTATTTCCCGCTTACCACAAAAAACTTAACTACTGGTATTTGAACTTAGCCATGCCCATTTACTGTCGCAAAGCTGACGCTATCATCACTATTTCGCAGGCAAGTAAGCAAGATATCGTCGAGCATTACCACATCGACCCGGCTAAGATACATGTTGTGTATGAGGCACCCTCTTCCCTGTTTCAACCAGTGTCCCCAGCCAGGGTCTCTCACATCAGGCAGACATACCAGTTACCCGAGCGGTATCTCATACACTTAAGCACGATTGAGCCGCGTAAGAACCTCTCACGATTGCTCGATGCTTTAAAGGCTTTACGCCACCTCTTTCCTTCCCTCTCCCTTGTCCTGGCTGGGGGCAAAGGTTGGCTCACAAACGACTTTTTTGCCAAAATAGAAGCTGAAGGGCTGCAAGACGCCGTACAAGTGCTTGGCTGGGTACCAGATGAAGATTTACCCGCCATACTGGCTGGTGCCGAACTTGCTGTGCATCCTAGTCTGTACGAAGGATTTGGCCTGCCTATTTTAGAGCATATGGCTTGTAGGCAGGTGGTTGCGTCTAGCAATCGCAGCAGTTTGCCCGAAGTGGGTGGAGACGCCGCCGTTTATTTTGACCCTACCAACACGGAAGAGATGACGGCTGTGATTCGTCACCTACTCACCAATCGAGATGAATACAAACATCGGCAAGAGATGGGTTTGCAGCAGGTTCAAAAATTTAGCTGGGAACGCACGGCTGCGGCGACAACGGCCGTTTACGAGAAGGTCTTATCAAATAAATAATGCACAGACTGTATGAAAATTATCAACAACCTACCAAAACGAAAAATCATCACTATTCTTGCGTTAGCACTTATTCCTATCCTTTACATCTCTACATTGGCGCAAACTTTGGTGCTTGGTGATCCGACCGAATACACGTTTATTGCCAACACGTTGGGCATTGCCCATCCACCTGGATATGCATTTATTACGCTAGTGGGTCATCTTTTCCAAAAGTTCATACCTTTTGGCGAATACCCCTGGCGAATGCATTTGCTTTCGGCCACATCGGCATCGCTGGCAGCCTTTTTTGTGTTTGGCACGATTCGCACGTTGGCTGCAAACCTGACAGGGCCAAAAGACCTGTCCCTTGTGGGGTTAGGAACAAAGGCCGCTGTGTTTGGCGCGTTAACGGTGGGAACGGCCGTTAACATCTGGCAACACGCTATCCACGCCAACCCACACATCATCACCGCCACGTTTCTGATGGCAAACCTCTACTTTTTGACAGAGTGGTGGGCCAATCAGAATGAAAAAGGGGCCAGGTGGCTCTATATTTTCTGTGTTTCTGCCGGATTGGGTGTGGCACACCATCCGCTGACCGTTTTTGCATTTCCGGGGTATGCGCTGTTTATTTTGTGGGAACGGCCGTTAATTCTCCGCGATTGGCGTACCTTGCTCAAAATGGTGGCATTTGCCTTACTTGGTTTGAGTCTCTTCCTTTACTATCCAATCCGCAGCCCATTCGTGCCGTTTGGTCCCATCACCATGAACACGCTAAACGGCTTCCTTGATCACACACTGGCACGCGGCCTCAGCGAGAGCCTGCCCTATTTCACCCTCGCCGAACAACCCCAGCGGCTCACCGTCTTCTGGAGTATTCTCCGTCTTCAGTATGCATTGCCCCTTATTTTACTGGCGCTTTTTGCATTAGCTTTACCATTTTTTCTCGCGCAAAGACGCAAAGACGCAAAGATGGAGAAAATCTCCCAATCTCTCAATCTCCCAATCTTCCTCTACCTCACCACCTTCCTCGGCACCTACGCCTTTGTCATTAGCCTGCGTGCGCAAGACATCATGGCCTATATGCTGGGTCCGCTGATGGTGATTGGGCTGTTAGCGGGAATTGGGTTTTGGGGGTTGCTGGTGTTGGTGCAGCGTCGATTTAAGTTGGAATTGCGGATGGTGGGATTGTTGGTAACGGCCGTTTTCCTCCTCGGCCCTATCCTGCAAATTGCTCGTAATGCACCCCGCGTCTCACTGCGCGACTACAGCGAAGGCAACGATTATGTCAACGCAATGTTTGACCGCTTTGCCGGAACTGGTGAAGGGGCTTCACTGCTTAACGACTGGGAACGGATGACGCCGCTCTGGTACACACAGCTTGTCGATGAACGTTGGCCAGACCCTGTCGACGTAAAACCCGTGTTTATCTCTACCGGGGGCAGCAATCCCTGGCAAGAAGGAATTTTTGCCAATGGACTGCCACTCTACTTCAGCAATTTTCGCCCCGATGCGATTGCTGGCACAGATTTTCGGCTGCGTCCAGATGGGCCGTTTTATGAGGTACTCGAACCGGGCGACTCAACGGTTCCTGACAACTTAACACCGCTCAGTGTTGCAGCGGGTGAAATTGAGGTTGTGGGGTATGAGGTGGAGGAAACGGCCGTTATCGCCGGTGATTTCGTCCCCTTCACGTTGGCCATGCGTGCCCCAGCCGAAACCGCCGATTTCTACATTCCTATTTTGCAAGTAGGTGACATGCGTTTCGAATTCACAACCGACAGCCACTTAGTCACGCCAAGGTGGTGGGAAGGTGAAGTCATTGTTGAACGATTTGATTTTGCACTGCCGCATGATTTACCAACAGGCAGTTACCCGATGACGCTCAACATCAAAAACTTGAGCCAGGATCAGGAATTCCCGCTAAATATTTCACTCGGCACACTTGAAGTTGAATCACAGCAGTTCTCCATAACAACGGATCATTTATTGGCGAATTTTCGGCAGCGGGTTGGGTTGGTGAAGGCGAGTGTGAGGGGGGAAAACGGCCGTTTCACAGCCCCCTGGCCCGCCGAACAACCCCTCATCACCAAACGCGGCGACGCCATCAACATCAACCTCACCTGGGAAAGTCTAGCTCGTGCCGAAGAGAGTTACACAATCTTTGTGCATCTCATCGATCCAGGCAATGTTCCCCACATTTCACTCGATTACACACCGCTCGGCGGTTCCATGCCCACCCACCTCTGGATTCCCAAATGGCTTCCCGGCCAGCGCATGACCGACCCCTACCGCATGGAAATCCCAGACACGCTTCCCCCTGGCACTTACTTTATCGAAGTCGGCGTCTACGAAATGATCGGCAACCGCCGCCTGCACATCTCAGACCCAGACGGTAATCTAGCAGGAGATCGCTACATCTTAGGCTCAATTATTGTAGAATAATGCATTATGGAAACAGCACAAGAAAAGCAGAATAGTTTAAAATTCCTTTCAATCCTTTTCTACATTTTTGGTGGTTTGACCGTATTTGGCATTGGTTTTATGATCAAATTTTTCTTTGATATGCAACAAGCTATGCGCTTAGCTGAGGAGATTATTGTTATATGGCATCAGATACAACATTGAACGTTGGAGATGTTATTAAAATTAATAACTGGCACGGAATCGTCATGGAAACCCATCACGATGACAATGGCAACTTATCGATAATTCGCGTTCAAACAGCACGCAATATTTTTCGAGGGTATGGGCCTGAGTATATTGATATTCGCATGAATCCAGATGCTATACAAAAAGCATCGTTGATTGATTTACAACAAGAAATCAATAGGCACAGGCAATTACTTGAAGGTGCTGTTGAAAGGATGATGACCTTACCAAAAAATATTGAATCAGTTTCAATTGCAGCAGATTAAAACTCATAACAAAATATGCTAGCGTTTAAACGTATTTATTTCACACCAGTCAACAAATAAATCTGCTCGAGTGCGTGACGGCCTTTGACTTGGGTAGGTGGTAACGGCTCCACTTCAACAATGTCCTTTACCAGTGCATACGTGTCACTACTCATCAGAATTTGGTCGGGTTTGGCAAACTCTTGAATACGCTTTGCCAAATTCACAGCATCCCCAATCGCTGAGTAATCTTTTCGCAAATTACTACCCACATTCCCGACAACCGCTTCACCTGTGTGAATACCAAAGCCAAAATGCAATCGTCGTTCTTCCGGCAGCGCTTCTAAATAGGCTGCCATGCTTTGTTTAATACGCCACGCTGTGCGAATGGCTCGTTCTGAATGGTTTTCCTGCGGATTCAGCGGCGTGTTAAAAAGCGCCATCACCGCATCCCCCATAAATTTATCTGTCAACCCTTGAAAATGTGTAATCGCATTCACCGCTTCTGTAAAGTAGCCATTGATCACTTGAATCAATGTTTCCGGGTTAAGGTTTTCGCTGTAGGTGCTAAACCCACGTACATCAGCAAAAAGCACGCTCATCACACGA
Source organism: Chloroflexota bacterium (assembly GCA_008501785.1). The sequence continues at coordinate 2,979 of QQUD01000302.1, read as the reverse complement.
CGCTGCGGGCGTTGAGCGGCATCAAGGTCGCGTACCTGATCGACGAGTGCTGGTGGCAAATACCGGCGTACGCTTTCCAAACGTTTCTTTTCTGACACATCGTCTAGCACCATCGCCACGCCTAGCATCTCTTGTTGAATATCACGTAGAGGAGATAAAGTAAGATTGACAGTGGTCACACCAGGGCGTTTGCTAATAACAAGGTCTACTCCTTCTTTCTTAGTATCACCATTTGAACGCACATCCCGAATCAATGGCTCTACCGGCAACTGCAAAACCTCTAACGCTTGATCAAAGTCATGTTCAACCACTGTGTTCGCGGGTGCACCTAAAATGCGTTCGGCGGCCTGATTGTAGAGCGCAATATTTTGTTTTTCATCAATTGTGATCACACCACTGGCAATAGATTCAAACACATTGTTCATTAAGTCACGCATTTCTGTGATTTCAATGAGATGGGCGCGTATTTGCTCAAACAAACGTGCATTTTCAATAGCAACCGCAGCTTGATTGGCAAATGCTGCCAACAAATCCCGATCCGTATCACCAAAAATACCGGCTGCAACCCGATTGTCTGCATAAATCACGCCAAGACTAATGTCTTTATTCTTCAGCGGCACACAAAGAATCGAACGCAGGTTGTAGCTAATGATGCTTTCTTGTGCTGCAAAGCGTGGATCGGATTGAGCATTCATCGTCACGACAGGTTCACCTGATTCGTGTACGCTGCGCACAATGCTGCGACTGATGTCAAATGAAGATTTCTCAACGGTTTCCTGGTCAATATTGCTAAAGATTTTTACATCTAATTCGCCGGTTTCTTCATCTTTTAGCAGCAACATCGCCCGTTCTGATTTGGTCAGGCGAATGATAGAATCCATAACGACACCCAGCACTTCATTCAACTCCAAAGAGGAGTTGATGACTGCACCAAGTTCTTGTAATGCTTTGAGCTGGGTCTGTTCTTTTTCCTGAGCCTGCACGCGACGTTCTAAGTCTTCCAATGTACGACGCACGTGGATCAATGTGCGTGCCAACTCATCACTCGACTGAGCTGCAACTCTTTGGGCAAGGTCAGCACGAGTGGTAATCAATGTTTGCTGCTGTTGGTTGACGGTGCTTCCTAGGTTTTCAATTAATTGTCGGAGCTGTTTAAGATTATTTCTAATTTGGTTAATGGGCGTTTCTTCGTTCAACGGAGCAACCTCATGTCAATTTTCGATAGATGAAAAGTATGGTTTGTATCTACAGTATAATCATTTTTATTGAATAACGATACATGCAAAAACATAGAGGCCATGGCACACTGCAACCTCCTTGCAAGCAATTTGTATCGCAGCAAAAATACGACTGCGCAGTTTTGATTATACCAGAGTACTGGCGTTGTCAATATAGGAAAGTTTCTTATTTACGTTTTTTGCCCCGTTCTTGCAACTTTTTTACCCAATTTTCAACGGTTTGTCTGATAAGTAAGGGGCGCAATACGCGCCATTCATCGGTCGGGTCAAAGCCATCTTCATAGTTTTTGGCACGGCTAAACTGTTTTAAAACAAATTGCCGTGTGAGGTTGAAGATGGATTGTTTGCCTGCGGGAACGGCCGTTCCAATCTCATCAGCACGTTCATACGGCGTCTGTGCTTCACGCATCCCTACACCAAGCCAACGTGCCCACCCATCCAGGCGCGAATAACTGCGCACCACATCTGCTTCAACTTGTTTGTTGTAGGAATTAGCGGTAACGGTTACAGCAATCGCCGAACCCAGCACCAACACACTGGTAATAATTTGCCAGAGAGGGATAGTTGAGAGGGGAGAAACGGCCGTATCTCCACCTTCCAAATCCTCAGGTGGCAGCAAACCTTCTAAACCACCCAGGTCATCCATCTCGTCAAAGTTTTCACCCAACAAGCCTTCACGCTCTAAAAGATTTCGAGTGGCATTAAACGCCCCAAACGCATCTCCCCCACTCGACGCATCCAATTGCTCAGGGCGATCAACCGTTGGAATAGATGCCGTTGGCTCAAATTGAATCCAGCCATAATCTTGGAAATACACTTCCACCCATGTGTGTGCATTGCTGGCTCGCACTCGGTAAAACAAATTGTCTTCGTTAAACTCACCTTGAGCATACCCACTAACAACACGCGCTGGAATGCCTTGCGAACGCAGCATCATCGCCATCGCCGAGGCGTAATAGTTACAATACCCTTCTTGGCTAACAAACAGCGTGTAATGGACCGGATCAACATCAGCAGGAGGAGCCGGGATTTGATCGTTGTAGGTAATCGTTTCTCGCAAATAGTCACGCACAGCAATCGCTTTGTCAAACGACGTATCGTATCCCGCCGTAACCTCTTCAGCCAGTTCAAGCGTCTCTGGCGTAATCGTTTCGGACATTTGTAAATAGGTGTCCACAACCCATTCGGGGTAATCAGTCGATGCTGCCCGCAGGCTAAATGCATCAGCCGTTGAGAAACGGGATAACATTTCATACCGATCCCCCTGTTTTAAAACAAAACGAGAGCGCAAACCGGTGACCAATTCATTGCCATCCCCATCATCACCAGCTTGAATAAACATATCACGATCTGATCCCACAATTTCCGGCGCACCATACATCAAGCTAGAATTTTGCAAATAAGTAACAACTGTTTGGGTAACTACCTGACGAGAGAGGGTAAACGGCACATTGAGCACACCATCATCAGAAATGTGCAATTCGGCTTCATTATTTGCCACCTGCCAACGCCCATCATCATACGTATCATAGACAATCGTTTGCCAATACACATATGGCAATTGTCGATCCACATAAATATCCATCACCGGTGTATCACCAACGGTTCGTGGCCCACCTAATAACAACGTATCTTGATAGGGATCAATCGTGGTTGTGCCATAGGTACGCAGGGCTGAGTAAAGTCTTGTCCAATTATTTTGGAATTCACGCCACGGGCCACGGGTATCGCTTAATGCATT
>QQUD01000150.1 GCA_008501785.1 Chloroflexota bacterium | reverse complement strand
CATCTTAAACAACATCATTTGATTGAGAAAATTATTCAAAATATGATGTGCCGCCTTCACAGTGGCCTGAAAAACATCATGCTTTTCTTGTTCCTGCTTCTCTGCTTTTTTTGTATCACGCTTGATAAGAAGATAAAGAAGACCTGTGGTTACGATGACATATAACCAACCTTTAATGGTTTGTACCTGTGTTAAAATTTCCCGACTCGGTGCCAATGCTTCCAACAGCGTATCAGAAAAGAATATCCACAAGGTGCCGAAAATCGCATAAATCAGAGGGGTTTTTATAGATGCGGACAATTTATTCATGTGATTCTCTGTTCAAAAAAAATCTGTTAAATTATTATATGACTCATAAAAAAAGATGTCTTGGGAAATACCGCGCAATGTTTCAGAAATATCTGAGCCGGTACGGGCAATGGTGATAATGGGGATGTCTTTAGCATAAGCGTACCCCGCTTCAATGCCTATGCCAACCCCCTTTTCGGACAATTCTACAATGATCATGTCTGAGCGATCAATTTCGTTGAATGATTTTTGCATGAGAACATCAGGCGTAAAGTGGACTTGCCCCCATTTTTCCAGATCGCGTACGACGCAAATGGTTTCGATGCCTTGCTGGGCGAGAACGGCCGTAATCCCCTCAATCATGTCACGATTTTGTCCATCTTCATAAAACTTAATTGCTAAATAAGCTTTCATTCGTTTTGATCCTTTGGCAAGTTGGTCTGAAATCGATTATATCTGTGGATGGCGGCAGCGTAAACAGCCATAGGACATAGTGTGCAATTAGTTATTCAAATATTCATATGCAAATACAGTCGCCGGATTTGGGTAGGAAGATTAAAATACCAAGTATGATTGATCTTCTCGAAGCCAACCCGTTATTGCTGCTATTTCTTGTGGCGTCTCTTGGGTTTGGCGTGGGACAACTGCGCTTTCAAGGCAGCAATTTGGGCGTTGCGGCCGTTTTGTTTGTCGGCCTTGCGTTTGGTGCACTAGACCCGGCGTTGCAAATTCCCAGCACGATTCTCAATATTGGACTGGTGCTGTTTGTGTACACGATTGGCCTGAGCAACGGTGCCAGCTTTTTTGGCAGTTTTCGCAGCGAAGGATCGCGCAATGCGCTGTACATCGTTTCGATGATGGCTGTACCGGCGCTGATGCTGGTGCTCGTTTTCTTTTTCTTTCCCCTCAGCGCTGCCGGAATTGCCGGTATTTTTGCCGGGATGAGCAACAGCTCACCGGCACTGGCAAGCCTCCTCGATTATGTCACCACCAACGTTACGCCAACGCTGGCAGATACGGCCGTTTCCGAGACAGTCGTCGGTTTTTCCATCATCTACCCCGTTGGCGTACTGGGACGTATGTTGCTGATTGTTGTTACAAAAAAAATGTGGCGCATTGACTTTGCCGCCGAAGCGTTTGCCCTGCGCAAACAGTATCCCATTGCCCAAGAACTTAGCTATCGCACGATTAAGATTACGCAAACGGCCGTTACCGATCACCCCCTGCGCGAACTTCAACGCGATCACGAATGGGATGTCGTGTTTGGGCGCATCTATCGCGAGCAGCAAGCTCGCCTGATTAGCGGCGACACCGAATTTCAGATGGGTGATCAAATTGTGATTGCCGGAACGCACGAAAGGATGGAAGCTGTAACGGAAGATATGGGGGAAACGGCCGTTGCTGACCTCTACCACGAACGCGCCGTTTATGCGGTTCGCCGCCTCTTTGTCTCAAACCCCGAAATTACCGGCGAGCGTATTGCGGCACTCGATTTAAAAGAAAAGTACGGGGCCATTGTGTCTCACATCCGTCGTGGAGACATTGAACTACTGGCAAACAATGATGCCGTACTCGAGTTGGGTGATCGCATTCGAATTCTGGCTCCACGCCGTGAAATACCACACTTGGTCGAACTATTTGGTGATTCATATGCAAATATCAGCCAGATAAATTGGCTGTCGTTTGGGTTGGGTATTGCGATGGGACTCCTCCTAGGTCAAGTTCCTTTTCCTCTGCCGGGTGGACTCACGTTTCGACTGGGGCTGGCGGGTGGCCCGCTGATTGTGGCACTGGTGCTGGGCGCAGTGCGTCGCACCGGACCCATTGTGTGGCAAATGCCTTACAGTGCCAATTTGACGCTGCGTCAACTGGGTTTGATTTGTTTATTGGCAACTGTCGGAGTCCGTTCAGGGAATGCGTTGGTGACTGCATTTACCGGCAGTGTTGGCTGGTGGATGTTGGGGGTGGGAACGGCCGTTACCCTCCTTTCCACCTTGATTGCCCTCGTCGTCGGTCACAAATGGCTCAAAATCCCCTACAGTCTCGTCATCGGCATGGTCTCACCCCAACCCGCCGTTCTCGGCTTCGCCCTCGAACAAGCCGACAACCAGCTGCCCAACGTCGGCTACACCCTCATGTTCCCCTTCGCCATCATCATCAACGTCACCCTCGCCCAACTTCTGCTGATTATCTTAAATGGCTTATAGCCTTCCCATTTTCCCGGAAGCTCCGCACGACTTTTCTAGAGCAAATTGATTCAAGCTTCCGGGAAAATCAGTCAAGCATCAAGTCAAAACGTTTCTGAGTTGGTATTCTTTAATAGCCTTCACCCTTTCAGTTCTTCCCCGTCGCCTATTTGCATTGAGTGAAAGTTGTAAAGATGGAACTTGAATGTTAAACCCTTGCCATACCACTTGCTCCAAATTAGCTTTTGCAAAAGGTCCACAGTCAAGAGGCTCCGGATCATCTAAACTGCTCTGGGGATCGGATGCAATATCAATTCTTGCATGTTTGAAAATCACGCCAAAATCTTTTGTCACCCATCCACCGGTATCAATAATGGGTTCAATCAGGTAATCCGAAAAAATATCGCTAATTCTTTCAACATCATTAGAATCCACCATAATATCGACATCATGAGGACGTAATGGAATTCCTCTAATACAAACCGCACAGCTCCCAGTTAACCACCAGTTGATGTCACTATCCTCAACTGCTTTGGCAAAATCTAATAACGCGCTTTCCCAAGGAATTGGCTCAAAATTACCAAGCTGATCAAACATTTCTTGCGCGTGATCAAAAAAGTGTGTCATTATCTTGTCTAAATATTTTGTGTCTTTAGGAAAACGCTTCGTGTAACTGTTCCCATCATGGGAATAGAAACACATTTTTAATACATCTTCATACTTCGCATCAAATTCGGAAATACGAAAAATCATATCATTATTTAGCTCTTTAAAATTGATCTTCATGACATCCCTTCATTCTGTTCAACGGTAAATTTCCCAGAAGCTTTAATCAATTTACTCCGAAAATGTTGTGTAAAGCTTCCGGGAAAATCAATCAGACAAGTCCAACCGCTTGACCAACAACTTTCTCAGTTGCCACTTCTACCTGAATTGGATCATTGCCTGGGTAGCTGCGCACAATATCTGGCACAGCAAACCCATCTTTTTCCTGGTAAACCGTGCGAATAGCCGGGTAATTAACATCATCAAACGTCAACAGCGCAACTTCATCGAGCAATTCCCATTCACCAGATGAAATTGCATCATCTTTGCGATCAATTAATCCCCAGCAATCCCAGGGCAGCAGCGGCTCTTTGTTTAACGCCGCCACATCACGCACAAAATCACCGCGCACAAACCACAACCCATGCATATCAAAAATGCCAAACTTCTCCGGGTCTTCTTTTCCACTGCGGCACCAATGCCATGCCTTACCCCCCACAATAAATTGGTCTCGCGGCACATCAAACGGGTCAAATAGAATGTTCAACACCTCACACTGCAAGGCGTCCAACTGCGCATCCACCATCACCCAACGGTTCTCGGCTTCATGCCAATATTCACACACCCAATGGTCTTCAAAACGATCTGGCAAAAAGTAACGGCCGAATCCACACCTCGCCCGCGCCGGAATCCCCACATGCCGTAGCATGGCACACAACAACACCGAAAACGTGCGACAATTCCCCACCAATCGCTTCTCAAGTGGTCGTGCTTCAAGCAATGGCGTCTGTTCAATTTCCTGATGCCTCGCCAGCAGTCGTTCAACACGCCGCAAATTAACCGCCTGAGCGCGACCTTCCGCCAACGTAATCCCATAACGCTCCGCCCAAAAGACATGCAGCATCGAACCCTGCACAATTCGGCACAGTTCCGCCACATCCTTTGGCAAGCCTGTAAACAATCGAGTATATGCACCTGGATATGAAGTAGCGCTGTGCTCAACGTAATAACTTGTCTCATTATCAGAAATGCTAAACATGGTAACGATTCCCCTTTCAAGATCGAATATATCACAATTACATACTACAATCGGTTGCATTATTTTTTGAAACTTAAGCTGTCCGCCTTCAAGTAAGCTTGGTGTCCGCTCAAATTTACACCTTGTCTTTAGTTAACAATGGAATACTGACATCTTATGTCATAGATTGGGGAAAAGATACAAAACTGCTCTTCATTTCTAAATATTTAAAAAGATTTCATAAACAGGAACGCCTCCAATTGATTGATGCAAAAATAAAAATCGCATCAATATGGAGGCGTCATTCCTAAATTGACTGAGCCAAATTTTGTTATTCTACGACAATAATCAATACTTCCTTATCAATCATTGGTAAAGTAAACGGTTCGCTTTTTTTGTTAATATATCCATCTTCTTCATCATAAATTAACCATCGAAATGGGCCTGTATCAAAATCTTTGTTTTTTACCCACCAAGTTTTTGTTCCATCCGGTTCTATGTGTCCTTTCCAGCCATCAACATCATTCCAAATTCCAAACTCGTCCTGCCACTGTATTTCTGACCAATAGCCTTCAAATTTTGTAGTTGTTGATAGAACAATATATGCACCAAATTTCTTATGTTGGCTACCATCAATAGGAGCCAGTGATGATTCGGGTGTTGGCGTATGTTCTCGAGGAGGCAAATCAGCACTTGCTGTTGGTGTTTGGGACATGAACAAGAGCATGAAAGTAAAAATAGTTACGGCAAATATCGATAGTAGTATATTCATTCTTTTAATCTTTAATTGCATTTTATTTCCTCCAAATTCCTTTATTTGTTTTTATGTAACCACAATTCCAAGTATTAATTTTATGGCGACTGAAGAATCCTCCCGAACTGTTCATTTTAGATTAGTTCTATTTGAGCAATGTTCGGGAGGACCAACTATTTAGCAAGAAAGTTATTACCAAGGATCAATTATCTTCTCGTTGGTAAGGACTCGCTTTCATACCGTTCAGTTTTATTCATTTTAAGACTCAAATTAATTACTTTTACTTGTCGTTGATAAAACTGGACCTGTAATATTGTTATAAGCACCCCCATAAACCTCATGATTTTCCGCAACATTTCCATCTACGCTGCTGGCGTTTGCAGAATCAACCTGTGCATAAATTGGGGTTCCAGCAGCAAGTGAGCCACTGAAATTGCTCAATGAAGGCCAATAATACGCATCACCTACTGTCAATGTTAAAGTCTCACCAGGCATCAAAGGTAATGCACTTGATGTAACACCAAATACCAAGCCTTCATTACAAAGCACATCCCACAATTGGTCAGCACCAGTCGGCGGCACAATGGGGTCTATATAAACGTCTACCCAAAACTCGGTCGTACTCATAACTGGTCCGTCACCTTGGTTTTTGATCGTTACTTGAATATTGTCCTCGGTAGCTGAAATACTTTCAACGATTAAATCAGGCGTTGGAGAGTAGTTTGAAGTGGATATTGGAATATAAGCAGCATGATCAATCCCAAACTGCCCATAAGTATATTCATTTGTGACGTAAACATTTGATTGAATAGGTGACACGCCAGTTCCTTCAAGTGAAACAACAGCAAGATTTGAAACTGTGTACGGGCCATCTAATTGAGATGCCAGGATATGCTTTCCGTCAAATTCAAGCAAAGTATTTGAAACACCAACTGTTAATTCCGTCGGCGTGCTGGCATGGGCTACAATTTCTCCATTGGATACCAAGTCGGCTGAAATCAAAAAGCTGCCTGCTTCTAAAACATTGAATTCGACTGTGATCCCCAATTTTTCATACAAACCGTTTGCATCATCATCTTGAGGTGAGTCAGAATAGTTTCCTGTAGCATTTACAGAATCGATGGCAATTGTCCAAATCAAATCTTCTTGACGCGAAAACAGGACACCATTGTCATTGCCTGTGGCAACTACTTTAACATTCACCAGACCTGGATCATTAGTAATGGTATATGTTCCTAAATACTCACCGTTGCCCTGATCGGTTAGTGTTACAATTGTTGGGGGATCTGATGGTTGGGGAACCTCTAAATTAACAGTCGCACCACCTATTGGCACGTCGCTGTTTTTAAGTGTTGCAGTGACAGTTGCAGTATCTCCAACGCTATACAGAGTATTGTCCGCCATCACATCAAACGTTCGCATGGACTCTACCATTGCAACTGTTTGATATGGTACATCATTAGTTCCCAAATCATCACTAGCTTCAATCGTGATCGTCCATTCACCAGGAAATGTCGTTTGGAATATATATGATACATTTCCATTTGTACTTGCATCATATACAACTTCACTTGGGTTTGCAGCAGCATAAGCAGGATCAATTACAACACTATTCGGATCAGTTAACGTTACATTCAATGTACCAGTCAACCACTTTGTACTAAAAACAGATAAAGTGGAAGTATCAACAGGCAAGGTAAAGCTAATTGTTTCTAAGTTCCCAATCTCTCCAGCCACTCTCTCTGTAAATTCATAATTGGTGGCTGAAGAATCAGTTACCATATTCATAGCAACATTATTACTGAATGGATTTGCTTTTGGACAATTGACAAAACTGGCTTTTTTGTTGGATGCTTTCAACCAGTCAATCAGGCAAGCATATGCATAACTCCGCTGCTCCTTATCAGGAGCTTCAGCCCGGAAATTAAAATAATCATTTTTTACCAACATATCATTGTCATCGCGGGAATAGGTTCCACCATGAACTTCATCAGTCCATACCTGTTCGGCAGGGGAGAGTATAGTCCAATCAAATGGTTCAAAATGAGGAGGATCGGGGAAAAAAGGAATATTTCTCCATCCAACACCGCTATATTTATCTACAAGGCCATCATTAGGACCTGTAGCAAGGAAGGTTGCGAGATAGGATGCAAATCCAGGATCAGACCACGAAAATTCTGCAGAGCCTGTTAAAAACAGATAATCGACAAAGGGCATGTTAGGTGTTAATAAATTAAAAACGGTGTTCATATACTCCTGGGACATCTGGCAAGATGCCGGATCGGAATCACATGTGATGTCCAAAACAGCGGCTATAGTGCCAGCAGGAATTCCTGCATGCGGTGAACCGAGAGTGGCCAATGTGTCAACTTTGCCCAAACAACT
>QQUD01000923.1 GCA_008501785.1 Chloroflexota bacterium | reverse complement strand
TGCCTGGAAATATTCTGACTGGCGCAAAGCTTCTGCTTCTGCCTGCCGCCGCTGGCTGATTTCCTTTTCCAGCGCCACCGTTTTTAGCTGGTAAATCTCTGCTTCCTTTTCCTTGCGCTCAGTGTCGAAACGCGTTTGCATCTCTGAGAGTTGTTTGTGTTTTTTCTCGTTGAACAACTCGTCTTTAATCGCCGTATATTTTCGATAATACGCCAACGCCTGTATATAATCCTTTTTTGTTTCAAATAAGGTCGTTAACGCCTCGTAGCAGTTCATCATTTCAGGCAATTCATCAAGCGACATTGCTACTTCTAATCCTTTTTGCATATATGCTGTCGCATTTTTGAATTCCCGCATTTGTGTATACACGTTCCCAATAGCCAAGTAATGTAAAACTAATCCTAAATTAGCCTTTGACCCTTCTTCAATCTGAGCACCTTTCATAAAAGCTGCCAAAGCCTCTTCAAGCCGTCCCTGTTGGCGTAAAGATTCCCCCAATTGTTTGTAGGAAAATGCTTCGCTGTGCAGATCACCACGAGATTTTGACAAGCGCAAATTCTTCTCAGCATACGCTTGTCCATTTTCAGTATCTCCTAACTGCAAATAAATTTCGCTAATACCACCGTATGCATAGGTCAGTCCTTCATGATCTATCCCTTCCCAATAAACGATTGCTTTTTGATTATAATCAATCGCCTTATCCCACTCTTTCATTGTTCGATAAAGGTAGCCGATATTATAATTAACGATGGCAATACCAGCTTCATCTTCAATCGTTTCGCCTTTGTCGAGCGCCTGCATAAAAATTGCTAGCGCTTGTGGATAATCCCCAATTTCAACATAAATAAGCGCTAAGTTGGAGATTGCGCCTACAATTTCTGCAGTAAAATTGCCATCTTGCAATAACTGGATTGCCTGTTGTGTCCATGCCAATGCCGTAGATTGATTCCCCTGCACATAATAAGTAAAACCTATCGTCTTGCGTGCAAGGGCCTCTTCCTCGGTAATGCGCGTCGGATCAACTATCGTAATGACCTGTTCTGCATACGCTCTTGCTTTTTCAGGGTCATTTCTACGCAACAGATGGGCAAGTTTATTGAGAACGGTTGGTTTTTCTCGGGGGGATACTTCTTGAAGCTGCTTTTCTAGGTCGTTGATTTGACTCATAAATCCCTTGCTCTATATTGACCACTCACATTCTTGATGATATTGTCTCCCCTTCAAATGCAAGCTGTAGATGGTTGCAGTCAACAAATTGTAGCAATGGTATGTTAAGAATACCTTACCCATCAAGTATGCCAGAAGTCATTGTAAAATGCGTTAGTCTTTCTGTCCTAAACTGGTTGACAAGCCATGTGTTTTGGATTAATATAAAAACGCACGTTCGTTCATACAGGTGGTGTCATGAGTGGACAGGATTTGACAATTAGTACCGGTGAACGCACCCGACTGGCTTTGATCGATGCGGCCTACACGCTGTTTGTGCGGCAGGGGTATCATGGCACGTCGATGCGCCAGATTGCGCAGGAAGCGGGGTTGGCGTTGGGAGGCATTTACAATCATTTTGCCAATAAGGAAGAGATTTTTAAGGCGGTGGTGTTTACGAATCATCCGTTTGTGAAGGTGGTGCCGCAGTTAACGGCCGTTTCCGCCACCTCTGTCGAAATGATGCTGCGCGAAGCCGTGCAGCTCGTTGATAACGAAATGCAAAACGATAGAGGGATTTTCAACTTACTGTTTATTGAACTGATCGAAATGAAAAGCAAGCATGTCCCAGAAATGGCAGGAATTCTGATGCCGTCTGTCTTGCCATTTCTACAAAAATTGATGGGATATTCGGATCAATTGCGTGTAAAAGATCCGATGGTCATTTTGCGCATGTTTATTGGCACATTGCTTTCATATTATCTTATGGGTCAAATGCTCACAGGCACAATGCTCGATACCGGTGCAAGTCATTCGGTTGATGCATATATGGATATTTTCTTAAATGGACTTCTCACTTACCAAGAAATTGAGTCGTAAACGACCTCAAACCAAGGCAATTTTGGCATTGCGCTGGCGCAAAGCATGGCGCGATCTGTGGATGCATAAATCGCGCACATTATTGGTTGTGCTTTCGATTGCCATTGGCATTTTTGCTTTTGGGCTGATTGCCGGGGCGCAGTATACGCTGATTACAGAGTTTCCCATCAGCCACCAAAAAATTAACCCGGCCAGCGGCATCATTCATGCTGCGCTGTTTGATGAAGCCATGGTGGATGCGGTGCGGCGTATGCCAGAGGTTGCTGTTGCCGAAGGTCGCTTTAACACGACCGTGCGCTATTTGGATGGGGATGGGGAGTGGCATGATTTGGAGCTGTTTGCGCTGGAAGATTATGCGGTGAGTGAGGTGAATTTAATACGGCCGTTTTCTGGCACATACCCACCCCCTGAAAACCAATTCTTAATCGAACGCAACTCCATTAACCTCACAGGCCACAGCGTCGGTGATGCAATTTTGATTGAAACAAGCACCGGTTTGCAGCGCACCGTGCCAATTGCCGGATTGACCCACGATTTGAATCAGGCCCCGGCACAGGTCACGGGCATTCCATATGCCTACGTGACGCGAGATACGCTGGAATGGTTTGGTATGTCGCGCAATTTCAATGAATTGCATTTTATTGTGGCAGAGCAGCCAAATAACAAAGCACACATCCAACAGGTTGCCCAAGAAATAACGGAAAAGGTGGAGCGAAACGGCCGTTTTGTCTTCTGGACCGAAGTGCCAGACCCTGGCGAACATTTTGTACAAGATTTTTTACCAGCCATCCTCATCATTTTAAGCATTCTCGGCGGGCTGGCGCTGATTCTGAGTGGTTTTCTCGTTATCAATGTGATTATGGCAATCTTGGCACAGCAGCGCAGGCAAGTAGGCATCATGAAAACGATTGGTGCGCGTACACACCAGATTACCACCCTCTATTTGCGCATGATTTTCATTTTTGGCCTGGCTGGATTGGTATTGGCAATTCCGTTGGGGGCCGTGGCCGCCAGTGAATTTTCACAATTTATTGCGACACAGCTTAATTTTGACATTGAACGGTTTCAATTAGCGCCCGCTGTTTTAATTTTGGAGATTGTGGTGGGGTTGGCAACCCCGGTGCTGGTATCCCTGATCCCCATTGTCAGCAGCACACGTGTCACAGTGCGTGAAGCCATTCAAGATTTTGGTCTGAAGGGGAGCCGCGATGACCCTTCAAAGATGGCGCAATTGGTGTTGGCGATACAAGATCGGATGCGTTTGCCACGGCCGTTACGCCTTTCACTGCGCAATACCTTCCGGCGTAAAGGGCGGCTGGTACGCACGCTCATTACGCTGATGTTGGGCGGCGCTATTTTCATGAGCGTGCTCACGCTGCGCCACTCCTTGTTTAACACGCTGGAAACGACATTAGCCAGTCAGGGTTACGATGTTCTTTTACAGCTTGACCGGCCTTACCGTGAACCGCAAATGAGCGAGTCCCTGGCTGGCGTCGATGGCATTGTGGCCATTGAGTATTGGATAGCTCAGCCCAGCATTCCCCTGCGCGACGATGAGACAGAAGGTGACAGTACCGTGATGTATGGCTTGCCTGCTGACACGGAACTGTTTGTGCCGGATATGGTAAACGGCCGTTGGCTCACCCCAGAAGATACCAACGCCATCGTTCTCCCGGTGAGCATGACCGAAAGTGAGCCAGATGCGGCATTAGGTTCCACCATCACCATGCGGGTGGGGCGTGAAGAGAGCGATTGGCAAATCGTTGGTTTCTACCAATATTTTCAGCCGCCGATTGCGCCCCCGATTGTTTATGCCAATCATCCTTACGTTGCTAAAACGCTGGGGCATTATGACCAGTCCAACAGTGTTCGTATCATTACTGACCAGCACGATGCAGAAACACATTTGCAAATCGCTTCCGCAGCAGACGCCGCATTAAAACGCGTAGACATCGAAATAACCTCTGCGCGCACGGCCACAGAAGATCGTGAATTGTTTTCGGAGCGATTTTATATCCTCACATCAATTTTGTTGTTGTTGTCCTTTTTGTTGGCGCTGGTGGGCAGCCTGGGTTTGATGGGCACCATGAGCATCAATGTGCTGGAACGACGCCGGGAAATTGGCGTGATGCGAGCCATTGGCGCGTCAAATTGGTCTGTGCTGCAAATTTTTGTGGTGGAAGGCGTGATCATTGGCCTCATCTCTTGGGTTGGCGCGATTATCCTCTCACAACCAATGAGCCGCATTATGAGCAAAAATGTGGGCATGGCATTTGTGAAACAGCCGCTAAATTACCAGTACAACGTGCAGGGGATTTTCCTCTGGTTAGCGATGGTTGTGGTTATTTCAGCATTAGCCAGCCTGCTGCCAGCCTATCGCGCCGCCAGCCTCAGCGTCCGCGAGACAATTTCATACGAGTAAATTTAGAACACTTAACAACTATTTCAATTTGGTAAATATATAGCCCGATTGTTTTCTTCATTTGTTTCATTAATCGCATTATTGCTATCAACAAAAACAGAAACAGAGCAATCATAGTAATAGTCGCAATATAAACCTGACACTGATGGCGTAGTGACTGATTTTTGCCCATATTCAGCAAAATTGAAATTAGTACTTCCAGGAATTTCTATAACGCCCCCATCCCCATCACTTAAAAAAGCAAGATATGATATAGTTCCATTAAAACCAGCAGGTTCAATATTTCTAATGATGAAATTAACAACTGTCGTGCATCCACCCTCAGTGCATTCTGTTTCAGAGTTTATATCATTAGAATCTACAGTAAAGTCTGGTTGAGGGATAACAGTAACAGTGCTAGAGTTATTTCTGAATGTGGTGTAGCCGCAATAGGGTTCCGCATGTGCCGTTGATACCCGAATGTCGATTTCCGAATTTTCTTGTAGATTAGCTGGGATGTTAAAGGTATTGATTAGACTTCCCACTGTGCCGGTGCCAAATGTTCCTACAACGGTACCGTCGATCCCTTGAGTTCCAGCAGGTCCCATAGTCACTGTAAAGGTCTGATAGGCAGGGTAGTTTATTGTTACAAATGTAACCGACCTGCCTGGATCAACAGCTTCAATATTAATGGGTAAATCACAGCCTTTGGGTTGCGGTGTTGGTGTTATGGGTGGTGGATGGAATGGCAGCCAGAATAATTGTCCAATATAAATCATGTTGCTGAAGTAACAGTTCACTCGTTGAATTGTTGCAATTGTTGTTCCTGTGCGAATAGCCATGTTGTACATGGTGTCGCCACCAGTGACCGTGTGCAGCACCCAACCAGCAGGCGGGCTTGGTACGCAGGAGGGGATTGCTGGTATTGGTGTGTGGGTTGGTGTATTTGTTGGTGTTGGCGTGGGGGTTGGAGGATCTTCATCTGACCAGTCGAGGTCTAAGCCAAGGAAGCAGCCATCTGAGATTATCAGCTCAGCATAATGAAATGGCTCAAGTTCAGAGCGTAAACGGAGCGTTTCGGCAGAGCCTACGGCGCTTGTTGCTGTATTTGAAGTGGATGCGATTGGCTCATTTGCCGGATTGTAGCCGGTTAAAAGGGTCTCTAGTGTTGGGTTGCCGTTGATGATATTGACATTAATGGCCCGTTTTTGGCCGATTACCTGACGTAAGTCGAATTGAATACGGCCGTTTGCCACAAATAAATCAAGCACCCCATCATCATTACAATCCAGTTTTGTATATGAACCTGCTGGATCTAATGAAACCGATAATTCTGCTACCTCAAAAGTCTCTCCTAAGGGTAACTGTTCTGGAAATTCCGATGCAGCTACGGCGAATTTAGCAGGTTCCCAAACAACTTCGCCTAATTCAGATTGAAATGTTCCGTTTTGAACGGCGGTTATCCAGTCGTTAACGGCTGCAATATCCGCATCAACAATCGGTCCAGGCGGACCATCAGGAGCTACCCACGTCGCCTTGCCAGTGGATAGATTGGCTGTTGTGCCATCAGCCGTTACCATCAAATCTGATCCGGTTGCATCGAGCGCAACAACCCATTCCAGCGGCGTATGTTGTTCTTTGACAATTAAAAATTCAGTACCGGTAGCAGTGATGGTTGCATAGTCTCCTTCAATGATTAATCTAGCATCAATATAAGTTTCCGAATCGATATCTAGTTTGTTGAATAACGCACCACTCTTTTTCAAAAACTTCATAAGGAATGTATTTCCGCCGATTGTGGCTTCTTCGATTTTCAAATCTCCATTACGGAAAATATCAACGGACAAAGAATCTGAAAAATTAAGCCGTGCAAACCCATTTTCATCAACTGTAATTTGGTCTTTTACGTCCAGGTCAAACGGGCTTTGCGGAATAAGTTGATTCGGTTTTTCATCTCGATAAACCATTACCTCATTTTTAAACGACCATGCCTGCATTAAAGGATCAGGTGGAAGTGGAGAAGATGTTGGGAGAGGCGTTGGTGTTGTTGGTGAATTACAAGCAGTAAGAAAGAGTAATGACGCAAACAATAAGAACACAACCTGAATGCAAATAGCCATTTTTTTCATAACAACTTTTTCCTTATAGGTAATCATCACTTTGAGTTTGGCTGCAATTGAGTTAATTTCTTATCCTGGCCTTTGACGCATTTGGTGGTTAAATGCCCAGAAGAAACCGGCAGCGGTGGTGATACCGGCAAACATGCGCAATGCAGGGTCTGATCCGTGGAACGGTTCGAAATTACCAATTACTAGAAAAACCAACACACCACAAATAATGGTGACAGTTCTTTGGAGAAATGGTTTTAATCGTATTGGTATTGTTGAGAGAGCTGAATTAACGCCACCAATCAGGAGTCCGGCAAGTAATGCTTGAAAATAGAGAGCCAATTCTTTGTCAGGAGATGAGAATAACGAAAATAAAATCATGGAAAATCCAAACAAGAAACTTGTGATTGTGCTGCTAATAATCCAATTGTGTTGTTTTAAACGACCATCAAATAATTGTTTTAAGATTGAATAGGAAAACCCGCCGCCCATTAGGACTAATCCGCCGACTGTTCCAAAAAGGACCATAGCCGCCAACATAATTGCTATTGTTTCGCTGGGATTCGTTTTAATATCGAATATCAATTTTTCTATGGGCATATCAACCGCGACCAGGATGGGCCCCATGCCGATTCCAAATCCTAGAAAACCGCCTAAAGCGCCGCGCCAAGCAGCCGCATAACATCTGTATTTGTTTTGTTTCCATCGCCTCTTCCAAACTTTGCGCCGAATCCGTTTGGCTAGAGAAAGGGGTAATTGGTTGGAAACGGCCGTAAGCCCATCCCGAATCGTAACTAAAGCAGATTCAGCATTTGATACCGTTGTTGAATCTAATGCCATGCCAACAACCTGTTCAATCGCTGCTGAATGGTTTGATTC
>QQUD01000092.1 GCA_008501785.1 Chloroflexota bacterium | reverse complement strand
AATCGCCCACCGAAAGGGATTGTAATTGGCACACAAGTTTTGGAACAAAGCCTGGATATTGATTTTGATTTGATGGTCTCTGATTTGGCCCCGATTGACTTGCTTTTGCAGCGCATTGGCCGTTTGTACCGTCATGATCGTGCCGATCGCCCCGACGCGCATACTGAGCCGCATGTCTTCATCAACTATGAATTGGACGAACGGAAACAGTTGCGCATTGGTAAAGATCGTTTTTATACACCTTATATTTTGCTGAAAACATGGCAGGTGATTGAAGAGAAAACGGCCGTTTCCGCCCCCTTCAACCTCCCCCACGACTACCGCCCACTAATCGAAGCCGTCTACGACGATACAGACCCGGCACAGGATTCCCCTTTGTGCAAAGCATGGCAGGAACGGCAGGCGAAAGAAAGCAAACTCGAAGGGGAAGCAAACATTCGCCTGACCAAAGAGCCAAACCCGCGCCGACCATTCTGCAGGCACGACGGCATCACTTTTCATGAGGATGAGGACAGCGCAGATTGGGTCGTGGCCCAAACCCGCTATCAGGAGCGGGAAACGATTACCGTCATTCCCATTGAAAAATTGGATGAGGAAAACGGCAGTACACCAACAACGCCCTATCTACCATTACATCAGCCAGCAAACCGCAACACACAGCTCCGCTTGCTTCAACAAAGCGTTCGCATCAGCCGTCCTGAAATCGTTAACGCATTAAAAAACGCGGCGAGACCTGAACTGTTTACTGAGTCTGCATTACTCAAACGCAGCTATCCCTTATGGATGAACAATGGCTTCGTCCAAATTGACAATATTGTGATTCAGTCTGAACCACAGCTTGGCATTCTTATCGAAAAACAAGGAGCATAAATTTATGGTTTCAACACATGATCCCCCCCGTTTCAACCTATGGTCAGAGCCGTGGATCACGGTAGAAAGGCCATCAGGTGCGTTAGAGATGGTGAGTATTGAACAATTGCTGCTCAACACGGCCGTTTACCGCACCCTATTCGACCCATCACCGCTGGTTGTCGTCAGCATCCATCGCCTATTAACAGCGATATTGCAAGATATATTCCAGCCTGAGGTTGAATACGATTTGCTTGATTTGTGGGAGGTCGATGCCTTCCCACCCAACAAAATCAAACAGTTTGGCGATGAATACGCCCATCGGTTTGATTTGTTCTCTGAAGAAACACCCTTTTTGCAGTCAGCCGACATCCCTCTTTACCCTGAAAAGCGAGGTAAGGGCAAAGCAATCAGTGAATTAATACAGGAACAAGCCGCAGACACTTCTGTGACACATTACAATCATATTTATGATTTTGAGCATATTCTTTGTGCGTCTTGTTGTTCAAAAGGCCTGTTGACGATTCCCACATTTTCACAACCTGGCGGACGGGGTTATTCAACCTCAATCAATGGAATTCCACCAATTTATGTTGTTCCAGGGGGGAATACTTATTATCACAGCCTTGTTTCTTCATTATTAACACCCTACTTCCGACCTGGTGCTGAAGTTGACGATAAGCCTTGGTGGAAACATGCCCCAACTGTCAAAAAGGAAGAAGTTTTACGCTTGGGCTATCTTCATAGCCTTACATTTCCAGCCCGACGGGTGAGACTATATCCGATAGTGATGAATAAAACATGCTCGCGATGCGGATACAAAACGGCCTGGGGTGCAGAAGAGATGTTTTTTGCACCTGGCGAATATCTTCCCAAAGATGCTCCATTTTGGCGCGATCCCTTTGTTGCCTATTTTTCTAAAAACAAAGAGCAACCAATTCCAATCAAACCACGAAAAGGTCGCGCTGTTTGGCGCGACTATGTTGCTCTTTTTCTTCCATCAACGAATGTAGGAAGTTTCTTACGTCCATCATTTATTGGTCAACTCAATGATGAAGAAATTCGTGAAAGATTGCCATATGGAAAAACAACCCCAATTCCGTTTCAGACATTCAGTTTACGAATTGATAAAAAGAAAATTTTCGAATGGGAAAGCAATGGATTCTCTGTGCCGCCCACTATTCTCACCAATGCCGATTTTGCCATAAAAATTCAAGACGCCATCACCTTTGCCGAAGAATGCGAATATAAAGCACTCAAACGCATTTATGCCCAGCATTTTGGTGGTGTTTCTAAGCAGCATCCCAATGCAACACCAATTAAAGGGTCAACGGCCGTTAAAAACCAGATGCTCCAAGCCTACTGGCAGCAGCTCGGCGACGAATTCCGCCGCTGGATTATGCGCTTCACGCCAGATGCAGACACAGCCGCAATATTCGAAGATTGGCTGCAAGTTGTCATCCGCACCGGCATCGACGTGTTTTATAACGCCGCCAAACAGCTCAATACCGGCACATCCACCGCCCTCATTTGCGAAGAAGCGGTGAACCATTGCCGTGCCAGTTTGTATAACCTGCGCAACAAAAATTATCCCAAACAGGAGGGAACGGGATGAGTGAAAATAAATATGTAAAAGAATTTATCAAAAATCTGTCACAGCTTGACGACGGCGAACGGGCACGGCTAAAACGCAACGCTGGCAGATCGTTAGCCGAATCCCATCAAGTCAGCCTGCTCTTTTTCCAAAAAATTGCGCCCTATGGCATTCAGCCCTGGGCTGAAGACCGTTACTTTCTTATCTCCACGCTCTACCCATTCGACAAGATGCAGCGAGAGAAAGATCGTAAAAGAGGTGGAACCGAAAAGGAAACTAATGGAGAGGAAACGGCCGTTTCACATTCCTCCACATTAGGCAGTTCCTTCCGATTTGCTCGCAGCCAGCAAAACGAAACCGGCTTTGACCGCCGGTTCTCCCGCTTGCTCGATGCCAACGAAGATCAGCTACCTTTCCAACTGCGCCAGGCCATTATTCGCTTGGCCAACGATTGGATCACCATCAATTGGGAACAGCTAACCAAAGATGTCTTAGGCTGGACACACCCCAACCGGTACGTCCAACGAAAATGGGCACGTGATTACGTCGCCTCCAAACCCGAAAAACAAACAAACCCGTAGCCCGATTTTGTAAATCGGGTGGCGATTTGCAAAATCGCCATACACATTTACAGGAGAAATTTAAATGTTAATCCAAATTCATATGCTGCACAACTATGTTCCATCAAACCTTAACCGCGACGATTCCGGCTCCCCCAAAAGTGCCGTCTTTGGTGGACACCAGCGCGGCCGCATTTCCAGCCAATGCCTCAAGCGCAGCATCCGACAATCCACTACTTTTGTTGAAGCATTCAAATCAGACAAACTGCTGGCAAACCGCACGCGCCGCCTGCCGCAGCTGATCAGCGGTGCCCTAAAAGAGATGAACGTAGATGACAACGTGCGTGAGGCCATCGTTGCCCGCGCTCCCGAGATCGGGCAAGAATCAACCAAACGTAAGGAAGTGGTTGTAGACCCCGAAAAAGCAGAAACGCGCCAGCTCATCTTCATCGGCAGTGGCGAGGTACAGCAAATCGCCGAAAAATTGCTGGCAAAATACGAAGAAGTTGGCGACAAGAAATGGAAATCGCTCAAAATTGACGAAATCACCAAAACGATGGGTGCCAGCTTGCCCCTGTCGGTAGACATCGCCATGTTTGGCCGCATGACCACATCGGCCGCTTTTGAAGATGTGCATGCGGCCGTACAGGTTGCTCACGCACTATCCACCAATCGCATTGTGGCTGAATACGATTATTTTACGGCCGTTGACGATCTCAAGCCCAGCAGCGAAGATACCGGCGCGGGAATGATTGGAGATGTAGAGTTCAACAGCTCTACCTATTACAAATATTTCAATATCCATTGGGAAAAATTAGTTGAAAATCTTGGTGGTGATACCGAAGTTGCCACACGTGCCGTATCTGCCCTCATCGAAGCCGCTGCCATTGCCCAACCCAGCGGCAAACAAAACAGTTTTGCTGCTCAAAACCTGCCCGATTTTGTGATGGTAGACATCAACGATGCCAATGTGCCAGTCAGTTACGCCAATGCATTTCTCACGCCAGCACACAATCGCAGCGGTTCGTTGATGGAAAACTCAATCAAGACATTGGACACCTATGCGAAACAGCTGCGGACTGCTTACAGCTTAAACGGCCGTTCTGCCTATTTCGCCACCATCCCCACCGAAATAACCACCGCCAACAATCTGCAATCCCTGCCCAATTTGCAGCAGTGGACAGTCGGTCAAATTCAGGAGACGGTCAATGACTAACACACTCTTCCTGCGTCTCGAAGGCGCGATGCAGTCGTGGGGTGAGCGTGGCCGCTGGAGTATCCGCGACACGGCCCCCGAACCAACCAAATCGGGCATCATTGGCCTCGCTGCCTGTGCGCTGGGGATTGGCACAGACGCGCCCATCAAGGCTTTGTCCGAAGCGGTGGAAATGGGCGTCCGCGTAGACAAACCTGGTGTGCGTCTGACCGATTACCATACGATTGGCGGCGGTTCTAATAAACCGATGCTGTTAACAGCACAAGGCAAACCCAAGAAAAGCAGCGGCAAACCGCATACAGAAATCTCATACAGAGATTATTTGTGCGACGCTTCTTTTTTAGTAGCATTGCGCGGAGAAGTGTCCGTTATCGCACAAATGGCAGCCGCCGTACAAAATCCGGTCTGGCCCATCTACCTTGGACGCAAATCTTGCCCACCATCCCGACCCATTTTCGATGGCGTTGGTGAATACGATAACTTGCAAATGGCACTGCAAGCACACAAGTGGCCACCGGATGCTGTGCAGTTAACGGCCGTATTAGAATGCGACCCAACGACCAGCAGCGCCGTTCGCCGCCGCGATCATCTCGTTGCACGCAGTCATCGCGTTTACCATCCACGTTACACGCAAACGATACTGTTGGAGGCAGGCTAGCCATGTACCTATCACGATTACTGCTAAACCCATATTCTCGCCAGGTGAAGCGCGAAATATCCGATCCCTATAACCTGCACCGCACCATTTTGCGTGCCTTTGGCAGCGACCGCAAAGCTGCCAATGTCCTGCACCGGCTCGAAATCAATCCCGGTGGTTTCAGCGGCCACAGCGGTCAGATGATGCTCCTGGTACAATCCGAAACCGCACCTGATTGGGGTTGGTTACAAGCAAAAGAATATCTGCTGCCTGCCGATCCATTCAGTGGTTTAGATAATCCAGCTATCAAAGCAGTCGAGCTGGCCCTACAAAACGGCCGTTTTCTCCAATTCCGTCTCCGTGCCAACCCCACCATCAAAAAAGTGCGCCGCGACGCAAACGGAAACCGCCTTAACAGCAACCGCGTCCCGCTTGTACACGAAGACAAACAGTGCGAATGGCTAAACAAACAAGCCGCCAAAAGCGGTTTTACCATCATCGACGCCATCATTAAACCCGAAGGCAAACAAACCGGCTATCACAAAAAGCTGACCATTTACACGGTGTTGATAAACGGCCGTCTTCAAATCACCGACACCACCAAATTCAGTACCGCGCTGCGACAAGGCATCGGCCCCGCCAAAGCATTCGGCTGTGGGTTGTTATCCATAGCCCCCGGCTAGCACCAGACCCCAAGGGTTTTCCAAAACCCTTGGGGTCTCATCAACACGCACCTTAACAACCAAATACCAGGTTCACCAATTACTGACCACCGATTATCGTTTACGGATTACCGACCACGAATCACCGATCACAGGAGTTCACCATGCAAAACCTACACGAACTACCCAAGCTGCGCGACAGCCTCAGCTACCACTACATCGAACATGCCATCATCGACAAAAAACAACAAGCTATCGAATATGTGAAGAAAAACGGCCGTACCCTCATCCCCACCGCCAACCTGTCCGTGCTCATGCTCGGGCCCGGCACCAGCATCACCCATGCCGCCGTCAACATCCTCGCCCGCAGCGGCTGCTCCATCCTCTGGCTGGGCCAAGAGGCAACACGCTTCTATGCACAAGGAACCGGCGAAACCCGCAAGGCCACCCGGCTGCTGCGGCAAGCAGAACTCGTTAGCGACCCGGCCAAACGCATCCAAGTTGTCATCAACATGTACCGCCACCGCTTCAACACCACCCTGCCAGATGATCTTACACTTCCCCAAATTCGCGGCAAAGAAGGCGTGCGCGTCCGTCAAGCATACGCACAGGCCAGCAAAAAACATGGTGTACCCTGGCACGGCCGTAAATACAATCGCGGCAGTTGGAGCACCACCGACCCCATCAACCGCGCCCTCTCCGCCGCCAACGCCCTGCTCAACGGCATCTGCCACGCCGCCATCGTCTCCGGCGGCTACTCACCAGGACTCGGCTTCATTCACAACGGCAAGCAGCTTTCCTTCGTCTACGACATTGCCGACCTCTACAAAGTCGAACTCACCATTCCCACAGCCTTTGCCACCGTTGCCAAATCAACAGACAAAATAGAGAGTCGCGTACGTACTGCCTGCCGCCAATCCTTCAAAAACGCCAAACTGCTCAAACGCATCCTGCCAGACATCGACGAACTGCTCAACATCCCAGACATCGACGCCCACCCCATCGAACCCAAGGGCGACATCGACGCCGACCCCGCCCTCCCCACCCATTATTGGGACCAGATCGAAAATAGCTAGAGGATAGAGCGAGAGCGAGAGCTAGAGGAAACAAATCTTTCAGGCTCTTTCCTCTCGCTCTCGCTCAAAACTCTAGCCCTAAAAGGAGGCACCATGATCATCATGATTCTCGAAAAAGTACCGATTGGACTACGTGGCGAACTGAGCCGCTGGCTGCTCGAACCACGAGCTGGCGTTTTTGTCGGCCAGGTGTCGGCACTGGTGCGCGACAAGCTGTGGGAAAAATGCTGTAACCACAAGAAAACAGGTGGCATTCTACAGATTTGGTCTACGAACACCGAGCAGCGGTTCCAAATGCGGGCCGATGGCGACACCAGCCGCCAAATCATCGAATGCGAAGGGTTGCAGCTCATCCAAATTCCACACAATTTGGCAGAAAAAGCCAATGGAAGTATCATCAGCAAGCGGCTAAAACGGCTCGAAGCTCCCCCAACATAAAGGGGGTCAGCGAACCAACAACCCTACATACACCCCTTTGTCAACGCGAAGGGTTTTCCCCACACCCGTGGGGATGAACCGTCGATTTTTGTCACGTAGGAGAACATTATGCCGTTTTCCCCACACCCGTGGGGATGAACCGCTCCGCCCACGTCCGATGGTGCCGAAGCGTCGGTTTTCCCCACACCCGTGGGGATGAACCGTCGCGTTTTTTAGAAGCGAGTCGGGGTATGGCGTTTTCCCCACACCCGTGGGGATGAACCGAAATATACTGCCGCCATCCGGCACCGTTTTCCGTTTTCCCCACACCCGTGGGGATGAACCGCCCCAAAAGCAAGGAGCGACTGCTATGACTTTGTTTTCCCCACACCCGTGGGGATGAACCGT
>QQUD01000205.1 GCA_008501785.1 Chloroflexota bacterium | reverse complement strand
TCTAACACATCGTAAAGGTCTGGGTGTGCATCCAGATGCAGGATGTTGAGCTGTGAATAATGTGCCGCATACGCTTTGATGATCGGATACGTCACGGCATGGTCGCCGCCAAGGGACAACACTCGTACGCCTTGCGCCAACAGGTGTGAAATACCATCCTCAATTTTCGCTGCACCACTATCATCCCACACCTCGCCAGGTGGCAGTGTCAAATCACCCATATCGACAAACCGTTCATCTTCAGCCAAATCAGTCCCATCTTCGGCACACAGGTTCGATGCGCCAGACAGGAGCGCTTCACGAATGCGTGCTGGAGCCAGTGCTGGCCCCCGCAAAAAGGAGGAATTTTCGTCGTTGGGAATGCCTGCAATTGCCACCATCCCCGGTTCAATTTGCTCGAATTGATTATACAAACTTCTCATGATATGTAGTTTAGGGCAAGCTGAAAATGGCGCAAGCAAGTGCTCAAAATTGATTAGCTAGTTGTTGAATCGTCAGTTGGTATCAGGTGCTGCTGTTTGGGATCGAGGATGGCAAGTAATAATTGAAATGCCGTGTCGCGGTCAAGCTGATCGCGCTGGTGTTTAAACTCAAAAATAGCCCGCACGCGCATTCGGTCATTTGGGCTGTTGTACAGCCATTGCAAATTTTTCCCGAGACGGATGAGCCGTGAATTCACGATATCTTCGTCGGGGAGCAAACCGGGTTGGGCCACCAGTTGATTGACAAGCTGCATGATCAGGCGAACGGCCGTTTCCTTCTTTTCCAATACCGCAACCGCATCATCATCGGGGAAGCGGGCAGTGCGAACGGCCGTTTCCTGCAGCCGCGCCATCCCCCAATCCAACAACTGCTGCGCCTGTGCATCTGTTAGCTCATCTCGCAGCCCGGCATTCGTCACCAACGGCTCACCCACCTGCCGCAGCCGTTTCTTCACCAATTCCTGCATCTCATGGGAATTATCGAACATAGACATATAATATTTCCTTAATTTTTACTATACATTGAAATCTTAATCTGCTATTATTTTATGAAGCGTAGTGCAGTATAGGTTTATTGTGTGTCCAAGCTTGCCTAGTTTAGAAATAAAAATGTAATGCTTTGTTGCCAGACAGGTGCCTGCCTTGGAACACAAGAGAGGGAATCGCAATGTTAGCATCCTTGCAGTGTTCAAGCAGATTTAGTCGTATTTTTATCCTCCTTTTTAGCACACTCTTCATTGTTACAACAGTTTTTGCCACAATAGAAACACTCAGTGGGAATATGAATGATGATCGAGATGTGCTTGATTTTAAATTATCCTCAGACGGTTTGTACGCTATCTTCCGGTCAGATCGTGTAACTGATGATGCGGATGAACTTTATCGAGTGCCGTTAATTGTGCCCGGTGGGGGCAGTCAGCCGCAGCAGTTAAGCGGTATATTGCCCAGCGGTAGTGAAGTGACAGATTATGAAATTAGCCCAGACGGTAATTGGGTGGTGTATATGGCCCCCCAGGATAATGTCGATGTTGTTGACCTGTATAGTGTTCCATTAACTGGTACATCCGCAGCTGGGCTAAAGCTAAACCACTCGTTATCCCTCACTGGAAATGTGCTTGACTTTGCAATTAGCGATGACAGTCAGACTGTTGTTTACCGGGCGCATGATGATAGTGATTTAGTTAATGAGCTATATGCTGTGCCGATGACGGGGGGAACGGCCGTTAAGCTCAACGGTACGCTGGTCGATAGCGGCGATGTGATAGAGTATGCAATTGGACCAGCTGGTGAAGATCGTGTGGTTTTCCTGGCTGATAAAAATGAAAACAATACGAATGAGTTGTTCACCGTTCCCATTAGTGGCGGCATTGCCACTCAGATAAATGGCCCGCTAGCTAACGATGGGGATGTGCAATCTTTCCAAGTTTCAACAGCCAGCGGCATGGTTGTCTATCGGGCTAACCAACAGAACAATCAGGTTATTGAGCTATACAGCGTTCCCATTGGTGCAGATAACACTCAGGTAGTGAAGTTAAATCCGACCATGTCGTTAGGTGGAAATGTGGTTGATTTTGACATTAGCAACGATGGTGAAACGGTTATTTATCGAGCTGATGCGCAGGTTGAAGACCGATTTGAACTATTTAGCGTTCCTATCGATGGACCTGATACCGAGACAGTTAAGCTGAACGGTGCCTTATCCCCAAGTGTTGGTCGGGTGCTGAATTATAAAATTAGTTCTGATGATGCCTATGTTGTTTATCGGGCCATTCAACAAACGCCAGGGAGTATTGAACTTTACAGCGTTCCGCTGCGTGGACCGGCAGCGGCAGGGGCAAAATTGAATGATGATTTGGTAGAAAATGGGGACGTCACAGATTTTCAGATTAGCCCCAACAACAGTTTGGTTGTTTATCTTGCCGATCAAAACATATTGTCAAATTTTGAACTCTTTGTTGTAGACATAACCGGACCTGGCAATTTGGCCGAACAGCTCCATTTACCGCTGGGAAGCAATCGGGATGTCAATGATTTTTTGATTAGCCCAGATAGCCTCTGGGTGCTGTATCGTGCCGATGCAGCGAGTGATGATTTATGGGAGCTTTTCCGCGCTTCCTTAACAGTGCCAAGTACACCAAATGTGCGTATCAATATGCCTCTCGTTGGAGATCAAGATGTTGCTGAATTTGGGTTTGCCCCAGATAGTGGGCGTATCGTTTATATTGCTGATCAGGTGCTGGATGAGAAGGATGAACTGTTTATTGCCGATGACAACTTGACCACTGTTGGTTTTGTTAGCACCTCGCTAGTTGTCACAGAGAGTGTAGGCGTTGTTGAGTTGCCGATTCAATTGAGTACGTCTGCGGTTATGACAGTGACAATGGATATTGATCAGACGGCGGGAACGGCCGTATCTAATACACATTACCTTCTCCCTGTAAGTCCCATTCAAGTCTCACCAGGAAAATATACGGCTACCATTGAGGTGCCAATTATCGACAATGATATTACCGATCCAGATCGGGACGTTGTTTTCACTCTCAGTAACGCAAATGGAGCGTCAATTACCGAATCGACATTTTATCTGACGATTTTAAATGATGATTTTTACGCTTACTTTCCGGCAATCAAACATGAATATGCAAATACACCATAATCACCTGGAAAGGCATTATTAAAAAAGTTTATCGACTTTCCCGGAAGTTAAGAATTTATTTTGCTTGAGCCATTGGTTCAAAGCTTCCGGGAAAATGACGTATTACTGCTTACCGTTTACGCTGTTCCAAACCCTGGCAGCTCATCAATTCGATCTCCTGATTGCACCAGATGGTATGGGAACCAGGCGACGCCGAAAATTTCAGGGTCGATGTCTTTTTTATAGGGCGAAACCGAGATTTCGGTGACATCGTTGATAATTTCTTCCCACTTATCTTCAACTTCGGTCACTGTATCTTCCAGTTCTTCTTTGAGCGCTTCAATTTCGCGTTCAAACTCGGCAATAGCATCTTGCGATTCTTCGATGTCGGCTTTGGCTTGGGCGGTCATGCGTCGTTTGCTGAGTGAACTCGATACACTGCGTTTGCGGCCAGTGAATAGGCCAAAAATCGTTTCAGCATGTTTGACAGCTTCCTCTTGCTTACGTCGCTTGAACTCCTCTTCATCTTCAGCCAACTCTCGCTTTTCGCGGGTGATCTTTTTGTTAACAGCGGCTAGTTTTTTCTTGTACTGCGTTTCCACCTTTTTGATGTCAACTTGCGCCTTTTCTTCGGCGACATCTTCGCACATCTCTTGAAACTTTTCCTCGGATATGTCAGGTCCAGCATACACTTTGAGCGTGTTATTGGTTTTGATCGTCACTTCGGCGGAGCGATACAGCCAATCAACAAAATCTGTGTTCATGGCGCGAATCGCTTTGGCCTGAGAGAGCGGTTCTTCGAGCGCAGCAAAACGGGCATCCGGTGTGGCACGGCGATCTAATTTGCGTGGGTCCATCGCTTCAGTTTCGTAATCTTCCCAACGCACATTGCCGCGTTTGTCAGGCTCATGCACCAACGTGGCAACTTTTGTTTCGTGATCGAGCGCATATTTGCGCTGCATATAGCGGATGTGTGCCTGTGCCAATAATACGGGACGATACAATAAGCCAATCGCGCTGGCATCTGAGGGAAGGGAACGGCCGTATTCATTCACCGCCTCGCCCACCGTCAAATTATTCGGCAAAAAATACTCACCAATATTCGAAGGCACCGCCGGTCGAGTCGTTGTCCCAGGTAACTCTGGCCCCTCCGGTTCTAAGGACTGAGGACTAGAGACTAGAGACTGAGGACTGGCGACAGGTGACTGAGGTGCAGCCGTTAATTGTTGATTGTTAATTGTTGATTGTTGATTGTTAATTCCTGCACCAACGAGTGCATTCAGCGCCGGAATCTGATTACGAGTCACCGGTCCAGCCAAATAATTCATCGCCCAGCGCGTTTGAAAGAGAGCCGGCTGCTTTTCATGCACATTGCGCAACAAGAAGACACGTTTCCCCAATGAGGAAATCATTTTGTCGTAGGCGCGAGTATCTAAACCGCCGGGTACAGCGCTCGCAAGACCATCCAGCAAACGTGCTTTGTCTTGTTCGGTCGCCAGCTTGCCAATGAACCACGTACCTGCATTAGAAAGCGCTTTGTAATCAACATCCACCGGATTTTGGGTCGCCAGCACCATGCCCACACCAAAAGCACGTGCTTGTTTCAACATGCGCAGCATTGGCTCTTTCGAGGGTGGGTTGCCGACGGGGGGCAGGTAGCCAAAAATCTCGTCAAAGTAAACCAGCGCCCGCAGCGTCGTCGAGCCAGCTTGTGAACGCATCCAAGTTTCTACGGCCGAATAGAGCAGCGTCACAAAAAACATGCGCTCGGCTTCGTTGAGGTGGGCGATGTAGAAGATGGTGTGGCGAGAACGGCCGTTTTCATCATACAACAATCGCTGAATGTTGAGCGGTTCCCCTTCAATCCACGCCTGAAACGCAGGAGAGGCCAGCATATTGTTCAGCATCATGGCCAATTCAAAGCGATCCTTTTCTGGGAAAAAGCGATTGATAGGAAAAACGCCCAGTTTTTCAAAAGGCGGTGCTTGCGTTTGCATGATCAGCTCGCCCAGGTCCAAATCTTTGCCCTGGCTCCATGCGTGTTCAAAAATATTTGCCAGCAAAATGTGTTCTCGCGAACGTACCGGATCGATATCTTTTAGCCCAATCAAGCCCAGCAGCGCGGTTACGGTGCCAGAGATTTTTTCACGCAGCATTTCTTGGTTTGATGCCCAAGGAATATCTGGCGCTTCAAGCGTTGCCAAAATGCTTATCGGCAATCCCGCATCAGAACCGGGGGTGTAAATAGAAAAACGAACGCTATCTTTCAGTGCTTGCAGCCGTTCGGGGCCAATGTCCCAAGAGGCAAGACCGTTGCGCCATAAATCGGCTGTGTCTTGGGCCGCTTGCTCAACTGTTTTACCATCGCGTCGCGCTTCGTCTGCATTGACCCAGGGTTGAAAGTCGCCGGGTGCTAAGTCAGGGAAGTGCAGCAGCGCGTTGGTGATGTCGCCTTTGGGGTCGATCATTAGTGCGGGAATGTTATTGAGTGCAGCTTCTTCCAGTAAGTCGATACACAAACCGGTTTTACCAGAACCGGTCATGCCAACGACAACGCCGTGTGTGGTGAGATCATCAGGATCGTACAAAAGTGGGTCTGTTGTAGTTTTTGCAGTTGCCGGGTCGTAAATGCGTCCCATGTAAAGTTTGCCGTCTGTGTTCATGTCTAGTCCTCTTGTGGAGATTGGGGATTGGGGATTGGGGATTGGGGGCTAATCTCCAATCTCAAATCTCTTGTTTTTCTGGCTTTATAAAAGTCTACCTGATTTAGGGGGGAATGTCACAGCAAAAATGGAACGACGCCCCAACCCATCCGTTACGATACCGTTACAAAGTGGCAGCGGTGTCGTTCCAGGAAGTTTAGACAGTGAAACGGCCGTTTTGGTCACAAAAAACAACCCTGCGGGGGCTGTCATTGTTTTATATATGCCACTTTCTCTTCAGCGCCGTCGTGTCGTTTCAAATATTCTAGAACAAAAACACGGACAAGAAAAACACGGGCCAAAAATTTTTAGCCCGTGTTTTTCTTGTCCGTGTTTGAATAAAAATGCTTTATTGATACGTGGAATCAGCTAATTTTTCTTTTGGCGTTTTTTCCTCAATCAAATAATCATCTTGACGGCGTACATTGTTGAGCAGCAGTGCGCCACCGACGACGATGAGCATGATTGAGCCGAGAATGGCTGTCCAGCCAGACAAGACCATTGCCATGATGCTGAAGCCGACGCCAGCAACGGCCGTTACAATCAGCCCCGCCGTCATCAAACCCTGTCGTTTTGTGAGCATCGACAAAAAGATGAGCGCCAAACCAACCGACAGCGGCTCAATCGTCCACAAAATTGACCACAGTTCCCACCAGCCTGTGAGGCTGCAAAACTGGAAGACCAGCCCATTTGCGCCCAGAATAATTGCCGGGATAAACAGCCAAACCACGCGAGATTGAATCGCCGCTGCTGCAAATCCAAGGGCCAATGCAATAATGATCAAAGGCCAAAACAGTTCCCAACTGCTCCACCAATTGAACATGCTGGAAACAAACAGGAGT
Source organism: Chloroflexota bacterium (assembly GCA_008501785.1). Next base: position 759 of record QQUD01000205.1, on the reverse strand, counting down.
CCGCTTACCATTACAATTGGTACACCGGGGATAAACATCATGCCTAAACCACGCTTTTCGCGTGAAGCAAAGGGTGTGAGCACAAATGCGAATCCTACACCAGCGACCAACAGTGGCCATAATCGCCAAAGCCCCGCTTCAACGCCAAATAAAGGTAAAATCATGGTGTGCATCAATGCGGCTACACCAAGCACAATCAAAACTAATCCACTGAGATTTGTTGTTTTCGTTTTCATTTCATCGCTCCTTCGATAGCTAGTGTTCCGACCAACAAATATTGCCGGATAGCACATTGCGCCGGAACACTTAAACTGAAACCATTCGCAAACATTTTACCGACAAAAGATGTTGGTTTCAGTACTAGTCAGCCAGTCAGCCAGTCAGCTAGTCAGCCAGCGGCTGAAATGCTGAGTTGCTGCAATGCTGAAGTGCTTAATACATCTACACTTTACGCGAACGGCCGTTTCCATGCCTAACCGTTAGCTAACAGCTAGCTATCATTTGGAGGAACAAGGGGCAGGGAGCAGGGGGCAAGGAGGAAAGAGTCTTCCATTCTTCTTTTCCTTGCACCTTGCTCCTTGCATCATTCAATAATGCCTAATTCCAGCAACATGTCCTGTGTGCCTTCCAAGTCGGCCAGATCGGTGAGTGAAAGGTCGATGGCAACGGCGTCCAAGTCAGTCAGTGGCGGTAAACCTATCGTGGTGTTGACTCCCTCAATAAGCGGATATTCAAAGGTTTGTGCTGCGAAATATTGCT
>QQUD01001031.1 GCA_008501785.1 Chloroflexota bacterium | reverse complement strand
CTGCTGCTCTCGTTCTGCCTGAGAAACGCCTGTGATCATCAAGGGCACAGCAACGTTTTCAACGGCAGAGAACCGGGGCAGCAAGTTAAAGCTTTGAAAGATAAAGCCTATGCGATTGCGGCGGTGAGCTGTACGGTCTTTTTCCTGTGCGGTATGCAAGGAGGTGCCGTTCAGCCACAATTCGCCATCAGAAGGGCGGTCTAGCCCACCCAGCAAATTGAGCAATGTCGATTTGCCGGAGCCAGATGGCCCCACCAGGGCTACAAATTCACCCGGCGCAATATCTAAATCGACATCACGCAAAGCGTATACTTCGTTATTGCCTCGCTGAAACTGCCGTGACAGCCCCGTGAGGCGGATTGGTTTACTCATAGTTTGATTGTAGGTGCATTGCACTTTCTTAAGTGCGCTGCACCTGGCTCGCTCCAAGTACAATGCACCGAAGAAGGTGCAATGCACTTTTCGCTAAATTTTTATTGTAGAGACTCGGCAATAGCAAGTGCTTGTTCGGATGTCAGGTCGCCGCCAATCCAGAAGGTGACGTCGTTTTCAACCCAGGTGAGGAGAGAACGGCCGTTTTCCGCATCCGCAAACATCACGCCTTCAACGCCACGCACCGTCACAGTTTCACCAGCGTCGCCGCCAAAGCTGTTGGGGGCTGCACCGGCGGGGCCTTGTGCAACCGAGAAGCTGCCACCCTCTGCCAATGTGTATCGCTGCACAGCCGCACCACGAATTGACAATTCTTCGTCAAGTGCTGCGTCTGCTGGCAGGTCCGATGGGGTCAAAGCCACGTAATCGTCAGGCATCGCAGCAAATTCAGCGTGTTCAGGCATTTCTAATTCAGCGGCGTTGACAACTTCAGCACCTGCTGGAATTTCGAAAGTGAAAAGCGATTCATCTACACCATCATTTAGTTCCAGTGTGGTAGCAACGGCTTTACCAGAACCCAATGAGCCTTCCGCATATTCGACTCCCAAGAAGGCCGTATCGTTACGGCGAATCCAGACGTTAACATACCCACCGGCGGCGCGTACCTCATCGGGCATCATTTCAGGAATGGGCACGAGGCGAATGGTGTAGGCGCTTGAGCTGCCAACATCCTCGTTACCGGTGCGATCTGCAGTGAAATATTCAAGCAGCATGGCTACAGCTTCTTCGGGCGTTTCTGGTTTTTCAAAGGATTCGGGGTCAAAGTCGCTGGGGAAGCCTTCAAATGAAAACTCATCTTTAAATGAGTCATGGTCAAAGTCACCATTTTCTGCTCTTGCTTCGGCTTCTGCTTCTGCACGGGCTTTCATTTCTTCGAAGGTAGCGGTAAGAACTTTGTTTTCGGTTGGGTTATAGAGCCAGAATTGGGTGCCGTCGGAAACGGCCGTTATCCCCACCATCTCCGGTTCATCAGCATTCAACACTTGCATTCTGAATCCAGGTTCACCATTGGGACCCACATCCAGCTTACCCCATACTTCCAATGTACCCGTGCCATCTTGCTCTGGCGTGTCTACTTCAAATTCAGCAATTGCGTGGCCGTCGGTGATCGTTTCTGTTGTTTCCATCGCTAATACAAGCAATTCCGCTGCGCTCGGAATCATAAAAGCAGCGACAGCAATAGATGTGCCTACTAATACAACGAGTGCCAACAAAATGCTGAGTCGTTTTCTATTTTGCATAATAAAGCTCCTTAACTTTGAAGAGATGAACGGGCAAATGAGTGAAAGGATGAACCGTTCAATCCCTGAAATTTTCAATCACCCCCCTAAACACCAACTTGTTATGGTTTGTGACAAGCATATGATAAATTGGATGGGAAACGACAGCGCTCTCATTTTTCGTTTAGGAATGGGATTTAGGGAGAACGTATTATTAGCTTTTTTTGCGTATACTGTTATGAGAGAGAAGACAATACACCGCTACGCGGCACCAACAAATGAATGAAAATCCGTAGATTAAGACGCTGTCTCGACCAAAATGGGTTGTTTGTTTGACAGGAAGCTTGTGATCTCTATAATTATTTTTGAATAGCTTTCCGGCTGGTAGTACCTCAATTTACATTTTTGTGTGTGGACATAACGTGTTATACTGTTAAATGTTCTTAGATTCACGTTATCGTCCGCAGTGAGGCGACCCTAATGGTTACCGGCGGTTAAAAAAATTAAGTGAGAGTAGTGGAAATGACATCAGAAGTAGCCCCTGAATCCGGACCTCCGCATCGCGAAGATGCTTTTTGGGCAGCCCTCTTCAAACAAGAGGATAAAACAGCCCCTTCCCCCACCTTAGAAGAAACAAGCGATACCTGGCCAACGGTTAACAATCGTGCAGACGGCCGTTTCCGCTGGGCAGATGGTGAAGATAAAAATGGGCAAGACCCATGGCAAATTGCACAAACAGTTTTCCAACAAGATAAAACAGTTGTTCTCGGCGTTCGTGGCTACAACAAAGGTGGCTTGTTGGTCGAATGGAATGGTTTGCAAGGATTTGTACCTGCTTCCCAGTTGCTCGATTTCCCACAATTTCATCTAGAATCGGAACGACTACGTGCTCTAAAATTGTGGCAGCAAAAGGAACTCACCCTAAAAATTATTGAGCTTAACCGGAGCATGAACCGACTGATATTGTCTGAACGTGCTGCCTTGGTAGAAGCGGATGAACGCGATGGTTTACTAAATCGCATTCAAACGGGAGACAAAGTAAAGGGCCATATCACAAATCTCACCAACTTTGGCGCATTTGTCGATTTGGGTGGTGTTGAAGGATTGATTCATATTTCAGAGCTATCGTGGAGCCGTGTGATTCATCCGAGCGACATTGTGCAGCCAGGAATGCAGGTAACGGTGAGAGTATTGAGCGTTGATCCAGATAACGGCCGTATTGCGCTCAGCCTAAAACAACTCAAACTCGATCCGTGGGCATCTGTTGATGACCGCTTTTATGCCGGTCAAACCATAGAAGGTGTGATTAGCAATGTGGTCAGCTTTGGCGCATTCGTCATGATTGAGGAAGAACTAGAAGGGTTGATTCACATTTCTGAGCTGGCCGAAGGCAGTTTTTTACATCCACGAAACGTGGTTAGCAAGGGGCAGACCATTAAAGCACGTGTTCTGGCCGTAGACGGCCGTCAAAAACGATTGGCGTTAAGCTTGCGCAAGGTTGCGCAATAAATAAACAACAACGAATAAAAAGAATAAACAAATAAGAATTAAGAAGGAACGGCCGTATTCGTCACGAAACGGCCGTTTTTATTTGCCATCATTTTTTCAACAGCTTGCAATATCGTGTAAAATAACAGAAATATTATTCGACAATAACCATTTATTATGTCTGAATCCAAATCATCCGGGCGGCGCAAACGCACACCAGACCCACCGCCCCCAACTTTTGACGAAAAACTAATCAACGGGCTCATTCCCTGGCGCACTGAGCTATTTGGGTTAGGGTTGTTTCTGATCGGGATTTTTACCGTCATCGCATTGCCCGATTGGGTAGATATGGGGGCTTTATCCACCTGGGCCAGCTTCATGCGCGAGGGATTTGGTTGGGGAGCCTATCCGTTGTTTCTCTCGTTGGCGGCGACTGGCGTGCATTTGATGTTGAATAAGGTGAAACGGCCGTATCACATCGAACCCTCCCAAATCATCGGCATTGAAATGATGCTGCTGGCAGCATTGCCACTAACCTACCAGATTACCAACGCCACTCGCCTCGATACTTACGAAGGGCGTGGCGGCGGCTTGTTTGGATGGGCACTCTCACAACCGCTCATCGATTTTCTCGGACCATTGCTCACGGGGCTGCTTTTTATTGGGTTTTTTGCCTGGGGATTAACTTTAGTATTGCGCATCACCATGGATGATGTGCAGATTGGGCTGTTGGCACTTTCAGAACGGCTGCAACAATGGGCAATCGACATCGCTCCTAAACCTCAAATAACAACTGCCGCACAGCAAACAGAAATAGAAGAGGTGCTTCCACCTGAGCAACTGCCAGATGAAATTGTTCCAGCAATAGATATTGATTTGGCACCAGAACACGACGCCCATTCATCCACCTATCGCAGCAAGAAACTCCCTCCCATAGACTTACTCGAAGAAAGCGGCATCATCGGCATCTCTGACGAAGAAATTGACGCAAAAAAACAAATCATCGAAGAAACATTGGCCGATTTCGGCTTACCGGCTCAGGTCACTCAAATTAAGCGTGGACCCGCCGTTACCCAATTTGGCGTTATGCCCGGTTATATTGAGCGCCCTGGACCAGATGGCGAAATGAAGCAGCACAAAGTACGCGTGAATCAGATTGCAGCGTTGCAGCGCGATCTCGCATTGGCATTGGCTGTGCAGCGGTTGCGTGTTCAAGCACCCGTTCCCGGACAAGGCGTTGTGGGAATCGAAGTACCCAACGATGAAGTCGCACTGGTGCGCCTCAAATCAATCATCCAATCTCAGGCATACCGCAAGCTAAAATCGCCATTAGCCGTTGGATTAGGCCGCGACGTATCTGGCGCACCAATCCCGGTTGATTTGGCAAAGCTGCCCCATTTGTTGATTGCCGGAACCACTGGCTCTGGTAAATCAATTTGCATTAACTCGTTGATCACTTGTCTGGTTTTCAACAACACACCAGACAAACTCAATCTGGTAATGATCGATCCGAAAAAAGTGGAGTTTATTCGCTTTAACGGCATGCCCCATCTGATCGGCAACGTCGAAGTGGATGCAGATCGCGCTGTCGGTGTGCTGCGCTGGCTGACGGCCGAAATGGACCGCCGCTACGAAATGTTTACCCAGGTCAACGCCCGTAATTTGAACGGCTACAATCGCAAAGTTGCCAAACACAAAACGTTAAAAAAGATGCCCTACATTGCCGTTTTCATCGACGAATTGGCCGATTTGATGCACATTTATCCAGGGGATGTGGAGCGCACGCTCTGTCGATTGGCGCAAATGGCACGAGCGACAGGGATTCATTTGGTAGTGGCAACGCAACGGCCGTCTACCGACGTGATCACCGGTCTCATCAAAGCCAACTTCCCGGCACGCCTCTCTTTCTCCGTCGCTTCCGGCATCGATTCCCGCGTCATCCTCGACAGCGTAGGGGCCGAACAACTGCTGGGTAAAGGGGACTCCCTCTTTCTCTCGCCAGACGCCAGCGGCGCGATGCGTAATCAGGGTGTGTTTATTTCAGACACAGAAGTTGAGCGAATTACTAAATTTTGGCACGAGCATCCCGACGAGTACGAAACGATTCCATGCCCCTGGGACAGCCTGATTGCTAAACACGCCCTACTTGATGAAACAGACTCACTTCTGGAAACCGCTATCGATTTGGCACAAAAACAAGATTTCCTCTCCACGTCATTTTTGCAGCGCCGCCTCCGCGTCGGTTACCCACGCGCCGCCCGCATTATGGAGCATCTGTTTGAGATGGGATTAGTCGAAGACCCGAAAACAGGTGGCAAGACACGCAAAACCTACGTTGATGAGGCAGAAGAGGATCCGTTAAAACGGATTATTGATGAGCGGCACGAGCCGGGGGAATCATAAACAAGCTTTACAAAGTTCATAAATTATAGCAATTTCTGTCAAGCAGGCTTTAGATATCGGTGGCTTACAACAAGGGCGTTTACTCGCTGGGGAATCTCATCTGGACCGGATGATTCATCACGTGAATATTCTGGAAGCGCCGTGGGAATCGTTTTGGGAAACACAAGATCACCTTTTCTTGACTAGTTTCTATGCCTTACGCAACAACACCTCATTACAAATTGAAAATATCAAAGCGTTAGCTGAAAATGGTTGTGCTGGACTGGTTTTCCAAAAAGGCGTGCAAAACGCTTTAGACCCTTTGGTCATCCAGCAGGCAGAAGAATCGGGTTTGCCATTGATTGAGGTGGATGAAGCAACTGCCTATCCTGAGATCATCACTCCGCTGGTACAAGCAATTGCCCGTGAAAAATCTTTTATGCTGCAACGCTCTCAAGATATTCACCGGCGGTTAACGGGGTTGATTTTGGGAGGTGATGGGTTAACGGCCGTTTCCGATGCCCTACACGAACTAATTGATCGTCCAGTAGCCACCATCAACAGTTGGGGGGATGTGCTCACCAGTAAATCTTTTGCCGACATCAACCAACCCGAGGTAGACAGGGATGATCTTCTACAGGAGATGGCCCGTTCCACACGTCAGGGTTTAGCCTGGCACAAAGCCAGCGGACGCTGGTTGGCCCCCCTCCTCGCTGGCGAACAAGGGATGGTTGAAGGATTTTTACTTGTTTGGGATTCACAAAAGGCGGCCAATCAATTGGACCTGATGGCAATCGAGCAAGCAGCAACGGTTGCTTCACTAGAATTGGCCAAACAACGAGCAGTATTAGAGACAGAACGACGGCTCAAACGAGATTTTATAGATGATATGCTTACTGGTGAGCATCATTCTGCAGAAGCGCTCATTGCCCGTGGGCGTTCGTTGGGCTGGGATTTGCTGCACAAACGGGTGATCATGCTCGTCGATTTAAACCAGTTTGAAGCCTATTATCTGCAACATTTGGATGAAGGTAAAGAACATATTCAGCACATAAAGCAACGTTTTCTAAAGAGTGTGATGCGCGTTGTCATGAACGAAAATCCATTGAGCATTGTTGTGGAACGGAGCGACAGCATTGTTGTCATTCCCCATTTCCCCACAGAATTGTCTTTATCCCAGACGCAACAGGCTATGGAAAGCTTAGCGAAACAAATCTATACCAACGTGCCAAAATCCTTGAATGAGTTATCGATCTCCATTGCGATTGGCGGTTTTTATGAAACAGTAGCAGGTTTGCGCAACAGTTATCGAGAAGCCAATGCAGCTTTGGAAGTCAGCAATCGTTTAGACAATCAGACCCCCATTATCTGGTATGAAAATGTGGCTCTCTATGTATTGCTGATGCGTTTCTCCAATCAATCTGAAGTTAACCGCTGGCGGGATCAAACGTTGGGACGTTTGATTGCCTATGATCGACAAAACGATTCCGAACTTGTGAAAACATTAGAAACGTATTTTGACGCAAACCAAAATTCACAACAGGCAGCACGCATTTTGTTTATTCATCCCAAAACACTCAAGTACCGCTTACGTCGCATTGAAGAGATATTGGATACCAACCCCTTTGCTGGCGACAAGCAATTAAGCTTCTATCTGGCGACAAAACTAACCAAGCTGCTTTAACCCCATTTATCCAAATGGGATAAATCAGCCCTCAATTTTTATCCCTATTTCCAAATAGTCAATTGTGCCAATTTCTTATATCCTATTTTGTAAGATACACGTTTAATCAATTCAAAATCGATCAAGTTAAACAACTGTCACCGATTCAATTGGCCCTTGAAACAACCTCAGGAATAGAGACGAATGGCTTATGATGCTCACCGATGATCCGAATCTAT
>QQUD01000111.1 GCA_008501785.1 Chloroflexota bacterium | reverse complement strand
CAATCACGATGACAACGGTGGGGTTTGGTGAAGTGCGGCCGTTGTCGAGTAACGGCCGTTTATTCACCATCATCATCATCATGATTGGCGTCGGTGTGGTTGCCTATGGGTTTAGTACCTTGCTGGAATATGTGCTAACTGCTGATTTAGCCGAAACATTCAGGAGAAGACGTATGTCGCGTGAAATTGAGAAGCTCGAAGGCCATGTGATTGTCTGTGGATACGGCCGTGTTGGAAACAGTGCCGTCGAAGGGTTAAAAAACAGCAATCGTGCGGTTGTCGTGGTCGATAAAGAAGCTGAAAAGAGTATCAGCGGTGAGCGTGAAGGCACGGTGTTTTTTGTCGAAGGTGATGCCAGCAGCGACGAAAAGCTGATACAGGCAGGCATTGAACGTGCCTGGGGTATTGTCGTTTGCACTGGCGAAGATTCTTTAAACCTGTTCATTGTTCTTTCTGCCAGGTCGCTTAATCCCGATCTCTACATCGTCACGCGCAGCATCAATGCTGAAAATGAACGTAAAATGCGGCGAGCAGGGGCAAATCGGGTCGTGTCTCCCTACCATATTGGTGGGAAACATATGGCAAATATCGTCATTCGACCGCATGTGACCGACTTTTTTGATGTGGTTACGTTAGATGGCGGCATTGAGCTGTGGGTGGAAGAGATTGTGATTCAAAAAGGTTCACAGCTTGTGGGGCAATCCGTTGGGGTGGCCGATGTGCGGAGACGCACTGGTGTGACGTTAGTGGCCTTGCTGCGTCGCGCCGGTGATGCTGCCTTTATGCCAGATGCCGATACATGTATGGAAGTTGGTGATCAGCTCATTGTGTTGGGAACGAGGGAACAATTGGCTGCTTTAGAACGTTTGACAAATGGTTCATAGACTGAAACATAAGAAAATCATATAATTTGTGGTGAGCGTTTGCATCGCTGAAAAAGTGCAGTAGTATAGGCGTTTAAATTTAAAAAAGAGCAGGTGGAGCATGAAAGCAATAGAACCTGAACTGATCACGATTATTGAAGGCCCAACCCCTGAATTTCGGATGACACCCCACGAGTGGGCACAATCGATTCAGGAAGGCCCTGAAAACCATATCACAGCAACTTGTCAGTTGCGTACTGGCAATGGCCCAGACATTTTAGATCGATGCCGACTGGCCTGGACAGAACAACGTCCGGTAAAATTAGATTTTCCCGATGAAATGCGTATTCGTCGCCAAATTAATGTGACAGCATTGCGATTGGGCGAAGTTGAAGAAGGGCCGCTTTTGCATTTGTGGGTCTCTTTGCCAATGGATTATGTCAAACTAGATGATGAAGATATTGATGACGACGATTTTGACTTTGATGATGGGGATGACGACGATCTGTACATCACTTAATCTAGAAATGGATAATCCAAGATTGGAAAATCTGGCAATCGGGAAAACGAAAAATAGCATAGTATAAGATGGGAGCGAGTTCTTAAATAGTTTAAGAACTCGCTTTCTTTTTTGAAAGGTGCAGGTTTCAAGGTGCAAGGAAGAAATTTTTGTCACGCTGCTATGTAAAAGACTTGCCAACGGAAAAAAAGCTGATAGCTGATAGCTATTTTCTACAGGAGATCTCATGACGTTCGAAACCATTTTGCTTGATGTTTCCGATGGTGTGACGACGATTACATTGAATCGTCCACACGCTTTGAATGCGTTTAATGATCAGATGATTCAGGAGACAACGGCCGTTTTTAAACAAGCATCCCGTGACAAGTCGATTCGGTGTGTGGTGTTGACGGGAAACGGCCGTGCCTTTTCGTCTGGGCAAGATTTGAGCGATGTGAACAGCCGAGGCGACTCATTTTCGATTGGCGACCATTTGCGACATGGCTACCATAAACTGATCATGCAAATGGTCACGCTCGAAAAACCAATCATTGGCGCGATTAACGGCATTGCTGCCGGGGCCGGCTGTGGCGTAGCGCTGGCCACCGACATTCGCATCGCTTCGGATAAGGCAAGCTTTATGCTGGCGTTTAGCCGAGTGGGATTGGTTCCCGATAGTGGGGTTAACTGGTTTTTGCCTCGTCTCATCGGTACTGCCCGAGCTTATGAAATGGCAATCACAGCCGATAAAATTCCAGCGGCGACTGCGCACGAATGGGGCATGGTAAATCGGGTGGTTCCTGCTGCACAGTTGATGGAAACTGTTGCAAGCTGGGCAAAACCGTTGGCTTCTGGTCCAACACTTGCCTATGGTCTGACCAAACGCGCCATAAATAAAGCGTGGCTAACCGATTTGCCTGAAGCCCTCACCTATGAAGCACACTTGCAAGAAATCGCAGGTCGCAGTCATGACAGTAGTGAAGGCGTACAAGCATTTTTGCAGAAGCGTGAGCCACAGTTTAAGGGCGAATAAAAATCATAATACCAGGGGCGGGGCAAGTCGGCACGATTCTTCGCCAAGCAAAGAGTCTTTTCTCCGACTTACCTTGCCCTCTGCATAAGATGGGCGAGGTAATCGGGAGATAAGGTCGTTTGTTATTTTTAGAATTTCCCCCGATTACCCCACCCCTACGGGTGGTTATTTAGGTTAAATCTGTATGAACAAAATTTCTGTGATTGGTTCAGGAACAATGGGGGCTGGCATTGCCCAGGCAGCGGCGTTGGCCGGGTTTGAAGTAGTGCTTTACGATTTGTCGGATGATTTGTTGGCGAGTGCGATTGATCAGATTCACAAGTCGATTGATAAGGGTGTGGCAAGGGGCAAAACAGAAACGACCGTTGCTAAAACCGCCAAAAAAAACATTTATCTGACCACTTCGCTTGTTGAAGCTGCGCACGTTGATTTGGTGATCGAAGCTGTTCCTGAAAAGATGAATCTGAAGCGAGAAATATTTGCAGCATTAGATGAAGTGGCGCATGAACATACGATTTTTTCTAGCAACACGTCTAGCTTGAGTATTGGAGTGCTGGCTTCATCAACCCATCGTCAAGACCGTTTCCTAGGGGTTCACTTTTTCAATCCGGCGCATATCATGAAGCTGGTGGAACTGATTCGTGGTGATTTTACGAGTGAGGAGACGATAACGGCCGTTCAAGACACTGTGACGCAGATGGGCAAAACGGCCGTTCTCTGCAAAGATACCCCCGCCTTCATCGTCAACCGCGTCGCCAGACCTTTTTATGGTGAAGCGTTGCGTCTACTTGGCGAAAACGCTGCTGGAATCGAAACCATCGACAAATTAATAAAGTCTCTCGGTTTCCGCATGGGGCCATTTGAACTCATCGATCTGGTTGGTTGCGATGTGAACTTTGCCGTTACCCAATCTGTCTACGATGCGTACTTCCAAGAACCAAAATACCGTCCGCATCCTATCCAGCGCCGCATGGTGGAAAGTGAGCGTTTGGGACGGAAGAGTGGGCGGGGGTTTTATGATTACACATAAAAAAACCTCCCGGAGGTGCCGCACCTCCGGGAGGTTAATGTCCTACTCCTGCGTCGCTGCAATCAACTTGTCTCCATTTACTGCAAAAATACGCAATGGATTTTCGGCAACAGCGAAATCAGAGATGCCTTGAAAGAGTTCTTCGCCGTTGGGGCCGGTGGCCTGGAATTGGGCCAGAACCCGCCCGCCGCGATTGAGTTGCAGAATACGGCCGTTTGCCGTATCCGCCACAAAAATTGACGTGTTCAATCCTCGCCCCACCACGTGCACTGCCGAGAGCTGCCCCAATGCAGATTTTAAGCCACCTTCTTGAATAAGCGTGATTTCGTCCCACTGCCGCCGGTTGGCACGGGTGTCGTAGTAGCGTAAACGGCCGTCTTGATATGCCACCACCAAACTGCCATCCTCATTGTAAATGCTGATGTCCGCCGCCTGACCCAGATTTAGCTCGTCATCGATCACAATCGTGCGCTCTTCTGCTTTCACGTCAAATTGATCGCCTGAGGGGAAATATTTCCAAATTGAGCCTGATGCGCTATCTAAAATGTAGATGCGCTCATTGTAAGTAGTCATGGCAGACGGACCTTGCCATTCGCTGGCTAATCCGAGCGGCGCGGTGTGGGTGTCGCCAAAATCGGGGTGGTAGGTGAGTAATGCGCCACCGCTGTCTAGCATAGCCAGCCCTTCCCGAGATACCGAACTGCCTACTGGCCGCCACATGATGTCTACAATGCCATTGACGACGTGGGTGCCGAGAACTTGCCCGTTTACATAAGGCAGTCGCTGCGGATCACTTGAAGTAGGTGTGAGCAGTTCGCCAAGCTGATGTAGGTAAATGTATCCGTTAGCTTGATCGAGTGTGTACAAATTGCCGAGAAAATCTTCTTGGAGGATAACGGCCGTTAATAGCGTTCCTTCTGTATAGGTGTACAGCACATCGCCAGTGAGGCGCGTGATGTCATCTAGTTCATCGAGTGCTGCACGTGCTTCAGCTCTTAAACGAGCTACTTCTGTATCACCTGGACGCAGCTCTGTTTCCGCCTCTTCAGCCAACGCCAAAACCAAGTCGTAATGATTCCGTGCCTCAGCTTCATTCGTTGTCTGTTCAGCTAATCCCAAATTCAACGCCATTTCTCGTTTTACATCCGACAAACGTGTCACTTGTCCACGCTGTAAATAGACGCTGGTGACAATGCTGCCCACAATCACCGGCACCAAAATAGCAACCATCAATGGGGTTGCCCAATTTGAAATTGGCTCGTCCCCTTCTTGTGTGGTGCGCAGTTTGCCAATAACGGCCGCTAACCATGCCGTCAAACGAGACAGACCCATGGCAGCTTGTGAGGTCGCTTGTCGTGCCGTCGTTTCCACATCAATTGTTGGTTTGGTTGATTCACGTACAGGTTGTGGGCGTCGTGCATCTTCTGGAATTGTGGGCAAGCTGCGCGATTCACGGCGGGGTTGTGGGATAACTGCCATTGGCTCAGACGTTGGCGCAGCTGAGCGGGACAGTTCGGGCATGGCGACAGTTTCCTGGTCGTCCACGAATTCGATAAACAGCAGCCGGGCCGAATCCTCAGCCACAATGTCCACTAACTCTTCAATGCCAGTTTCTACTGGCGTATCAACGAGCGCGTTTTGAAATGTGGATGTCGGTAAATGGGCAATGCGCGGGTCGGCGAGCAGCATTGTATCGCCAACTTGGAGGCGGTGATGGTTGTAGCGAATATCCAAGCCGCTGCTGCGGCCGAGTGGTGTGGCGCGGTCAGGTTGTTTGGCAGGCATCCGTTCAATGCCGTAGTTGTGTCCAATGAGTGCAAATGTTTCGCCAGCTTGCAGCGTGTACAGTTCGCCCTGGCGCAAGGCGGCGCAGGTGATGGCTCCTTCGCGGGTGGGTTGTGTGCCGCTCAGGTTGAGACGCAGCAGCAGCTGGTTGGCGTCCATGATGGCTTGACGCAGGGCGGCGGTCACACTGCCACTTGTCTGGTAAAATCGGCGGCTGATGGCATCGAGCAAATCTTGAGCAACAACGGCCGTTTCATCTGCCCGTCCGCTCAAGGACAAATGCACAAATAAAAAGTCTCGATCCCGTCCGCGAGCTGCCCGAGATGGGGGTGGCTGCATCAGGATACCAGGAACGGCTGTTGTCTCTTGCACAACGCCTTCAATCATGTACAGTTGACCGGTAACCGCATGTAATGTCATCGCTGTCAAGCATAGCACGAACGTTCCAAAAGACAAGCAAGACCCCAAGTGTTTCAGGGTTTTTCAGTAGTCGTGTTTTCATTGTCATTCCTGCGCAGGCAGGAATCCATCCTTGTCGAGTGCGAAGATGGATTCCCGCCTGCGCGGGAATGACAGCCTGACTACTGAAAAACCGTGCCAAGTGTTTTCCGAAACACTTGGGGCCTAAAAAGAAGGAGATATGCCACACATCCAACTGCCAGAAATCTCACTCTATTACGAAATTCACGGAGCTGGTGAGCCTGTGCTGTTTTTGCATGGACTGGGGTCGAGTACAACGGATTGGGAATTTCAGCGCGACGTGTTTGCAGCAAATTATCAGGTAGTGTTAGTGGATGCGCGTGGACACGGCCGTTCTCAAAAACCACCCGGTCCCAACAGTGTGCCGATAATGACCCAAGACATCATTGCGCTGATAAAAGCGCTGGATTTAGGTGCGGTCAACGTTGTTGGCCTCTCAATGGGTGGCATGACAGGATTGCAGTTGGCACTTGATGCGCCAGAATTGGTGAAACGGTTGGTAGTGATTAACGCGATTGCCGATTTAAGGCCAAAATCGCTGCGGGATCATTTATTGGTCTGGCAGCGATTAGCAATTGTGCGGTTGTTCAACATGCGGGGTATGGGCAAGTTTTTGGCAAACCGATTGTTTCCCCTCGATTCACAGGCAGAGGCGAGGCCGATTTTTGTGGAGCGATGGGCTAAAAATGACAAAACAGCGTATGTCGCAGCGTTTAAAGGGTTGGTGGGGTGGTCGGTGCTGGACCGGCTGCCAGCTATCCAATGTCCGGTGCTGTTTTTGGCGGCGCAATTTGATTATTCAAGTGTAGAGGATAAGGAAACGGCCGTTTCCCTCATCCCCAACGCCACCCTGCAAATCATCCCCAACTCCCGCCACGCTTCTACAGTCGATGCGCCAGAGGTGGTGAATGACGGGATACTGCAGTTTTTGTCAGAATCAGGGTGAGAACAATGTTTGCAAATCTAAATCTTGTACATTCTCTTATGCTTTGGGCTGTAGTTGCAATACCTTAGCGTACAATTTCAAAATATCAAGTTTGTTACTATTTTTACAGCTTCGATTTGGGGGATTTGGGGATTATCTTAAAGGCATCTATTTTCTTGAAAACGACTGTTTCTTTCTAGCAGTCTCCACTCACCAACACAGCAGTAGATTAATAAAAAACACAGGTGTTCTTGCTTAACAATACAGCACAATTTAGGTAAATTCTCAGCAGAATTTTGGGGAGAACAAAGGTAACGGTTATTTTAGCAGGCAACAACGGATATAAGTAAGGAACGGATGAAGAAAGGAATTTTTATCCGTTTCTTATTATATTCATTGTTGTCATCATTGGGGTTAGAGATCATTTTCCGATAGGCAGCGGATTTGTCCAACGCATTATCTGCTTACTGCCCAATCCGTTGTAGTCATCTATAATTTACGAATTAGTCAATGATGCTCCAACAATCCCCTAGCACAACAACACAAAACCGCTATACTTGCCCAAACAGTTGATTTAAAAATGTTGAAAACAACTGACTATCGCGCGATGATGCTTCAATCCTTGTCCTTTGCGCCTTTGCGTCTTTGCGTGAGCTTTCTTATAAGCATTCAAACATAGGAAGCCTAGATGAAAATTGCGGTTGCTGGGG
Organism: Chloroflexota bacterium; assembly: GCA_008501785.1. The sequence goes on along the minus strand of QQUD01000111.1, from coordinate 105 downwards.
AGCGACCATTTGTAGAAGAAGTTGGTCGCCTTTGCTTGGAAGCAGGGCACGATACGGTTATGTATCTCGTCGAAGATTTCCATTCGGCGGTGCAAAGCAGTCGGG
>QQUD01000441.1 GCA_008501785.1 Chloroflexota bacterium | reverse complement strand
ACTGGAATCACCGTAATCTCATCAAAATCATTGAGCAACTCAACAACACGCACCGCCCCTTCTGCTGCCAATTGAATTTTGGTCAAACTCCCCTCTTGTACGCCCATACTGCCCGAGCGATCAATTACAATCACCATGCTCACCGAAGGAAATCGCTCCTGATCTTTAATCTGCATTTCCACCGGCAAAGTTTCTTCCAACGTCGTGCCAAAATAGCCGCCCATGCCATAGCTAGTTGGCCCACCGACAACGACCAAACCACCCCCTAGATCGCGCACATAGCTTTGCAGCACATCCATCTTCCGAGGAGAAAGGTTCTTGGCATTTACATTAATCAACACCACCGTTGCATAGTTGCTCAATTCCGCAAGACCGGCGGGAAGGTCAGACGGCCGTATTCGATCCACTTGCAACCCAGTTGCTTCCAGCGCCAGCCGAATTTGTGGGGACTCATCGGGCAATGGCGTACCATCATCCGCAATGGTGCCATCATTTGCCACCAGCAACACACGCGGTGGCCCCACAATTTCAGTAAACGCAGCCAGCTCATTATTTTGGTAAAACGTATCGTCGATAGGAGTTAACTGCACGCGATACCGCGCAAATTCTTGTTCAGTTGCACGCAAGCGCACTGCATAATTGTTGACGCCACGCCGCAGCTGCACCCCTTCTTCATAAACAATGCTGCCGCCTGCCAACACACGCAGCGTTGCGGGGGTATCTGCATTACTCTCGGCGGTCACCTCAATACGAAAGGTATCACCTTGCACAATGCGTGTCGGTGCATTGACATTGGTTAGCAGCGCTTCGGCATCGCCACTGCTGCGACTTAAGGGGACATAGCTAATTTCGACACCTGTTGCCGCCGCCAGTTGCGCTGCTTTTTGGGTGTCGCCAATCGTGGCGGCACCATCGCTTAAAATCACTAGCCGCCGCGCCGACCCTGTGGGAAAAAGTGCCAATCCCAACCGGATCGCCTCGGCTAAATCGGTGTGCAGACGCTGCGGCACAGTGGTCACGGGCGCTAATTCGGCCAGGCCGCTCATCGGACGTTCGACTAAAGCGTTGGCTCCGAAGAGAATAACGGCCGTTTGATCGGCTGGCGTCATCGTCTCAACAGCAGCCCGCACAAATTCTTCAGCCTGGGTTGCTTGATCTGGGGAAATCGAGTCTGAGGCATCAACAAGGAAAACTACCGCCAATTCATCAGCCGCACGCACCAATTGGGTTCCGGCCAAACTGAGGGTGAGTAAAATCAAGATAACGACACGAATTGCCAAACTTGTCCATTCTCGCCAGCGGCGAACGGCCGTTTTGCGCGGTCGTCCCAGCCAGACAAAGTATGGCAGCACAAGCAGAAATAGTAAGGCAAGGGGTGTCGTAAAATTCATAAAAAGTGGAGAAAAGGTGTGAATCCAAATTCACACTTTTTCATTTAGGATTCTTCAAAAACTAATGGTAGGTAGAGTGCAAACACACTGCCCGATCCATATTTACTTTCAGTTTCCACATAACCACCATGAGCCGCAATAATAAAACGCGTCAGCGCTAAACCAAGCCCTGTACCCCGGCGGCTGCCATTATTGCCAGCACTGGCAAGTCCCTGCCAAATATCATCCAACCGATCTTCAGGGATGCCCACGCCAGTATCAATGACGCGTAAATATAGATTGCTGCCTTCCACACCACAATCAAGCTGCACCACACCACCAATCTTGTTAAATTTGATGGCATTGTGAAGTAGATATTGCACCGCTTCTTGCAGTTGAGCCGCATCACCATAAACGGCTGGCAATGCTGTTTGTGCATTAAACTCAATGCCGACGCGTCGTGCATCCGCCATCGTTGTTAATTTACGAATGGCATTTTGAGCCACATCTTCCATATCAACCAGCTCAAAATCAAACTGGTTTCGCACCTGAATGCGAGAAGACAATGTAATCAAATTGTCGATGGGTACTTTCAGCAATTCAACCTGTTTGCTCACCTCATCCACCCGTGAAAGTAGTTTGCCGTCGTTGGTTGATTCACGCAGCAATTGCAGCTTTTGGTTGATGTCGGAAAACGGCCGTCTTAATTCCGGCGAAACAAGTGTCATAAATTGATCGTAGAGGCCGACCAGCTCACGCAAATGCTGCCATTCACGCACTAAAGATTGATTTTCATCATAGACAAAATCATTTACATGTTGCAAGCTGGCTAAATTCTGTGCTTGCACCAACAAAGGCGCAAACTGTTCGCCAAATCGTTGTAACAGCTCGTTGTCTTGCCGATCGTATGCCTCACCTGAGCTTTTGGTTCCCAAGGCCACAACACCGACTAAGTGCTGTCCAGCTCGCAATGAAAGGTAAAGAATACGCTGCCAAGATGTTAGCATTTCTCGATTTTCGGGCGTCATATCGACAAAATTGTCGAGCGTATCAATATCGTATTGCGAAAGGGGACGATTGTTGTTTCGGAAATATGTTGTCATGGGGCTGTCGCTAGAAAAGGCGATGCCACCGGCATGATCGGTACCGATGCTGGTTAACGGCCGTAACATCAACTTACCCCCCGGCCCATTCTCCGTCACAAAAAACCAGGCATCATCCGTGCCCACATTCGACTGCACAATCCGCAAAAACAACTCGCCAAGCTGAGTCGGGTCTGGCAAATAGCCAATGCTTTTTTCATAATCAGAAATGGCTGTATCTCGATGCGCCAATGCCGGTAAAAACAGGCGACGCATTAACCCACTTGTCAACCGAAATACAAACGTAAACAGCAATGCTATCAAAAATGACGCAATCACAAGAATTAGATTTTGTGCAGAAACGGTTGTGCTAAACCGAGAACTGTCCGTAATGAAAATGTCAACCGCATAAGCCCCTGGATCCAAGTCCAATGCATACGACCATTTTCCGTCAGGGCCAATCGTGACATTGCCTGCGACCTCATCATTGACAAATATTTCTAGCTGAGAGCCACTGTTCCCAATGCCATCGAGTACAAATTCTTCCGACTGCACATTCGGTGCCTCTGGTGACATGACGACAATTGTTGTAGATGCGGCGATCCCATCTGTATTGAACCCGCTGTTAGGCAAGTTAACCAACACTCTCACAAAAAACCATAAAAACGCCAACATGAGGAAAAAGATGATGATGGTGCCAGACAATCTGCTCAAAAGCTGGCGAATTCCCAACTGCAAATCAGGCAAGTATGTTTGCGTAATGCTCAATGTGCCCACCGCACCTGCGATGATTGTGACTAAAACGCCAATCTCCTGCCAACCGGGTTGTCCTGGTTGCTGGATTGAGTTGAGCAAACTGCCGACAAAAAACAAAAACAAGACAAGCAGCCAATATTGAATCTGATTCCGATAAAGTGAATTTGGCAGACCGACATTAACGCGCTGTGTAGAAATAAAAGCCGCAATAATCGGAATTAACCAGCTTGCAACCCACAAGGCCGCCCACAAATCAAAATGCTGGATAGTTTGACCTGCAATCACAAAATCGGGGATTTTATAAGGCCAAATTTGCGGGTTTGTGGCGACCGAGGCAATCCAAAGCAGCATGCTAACCGACAACGCAACCCGGTTCTGATTAACCGGAGTACCGATATGGCTAAACGTCGTAAATAATAAACCAATGATCGTTAAACTAAATGCATAGGTTCCGACCACACCCCAAGAAAATACAAGAGATGGAGAGAATGTGATCCCACCAAAAAAGCGCAGAATACTGCTTGCCCATACCGCTGCTAAGATCAGCGTGGCGAACCAACGACCTAACACTTGCCGTCTTCTAGTGCCGGTGCGCCAAAGATAAACAGCCATTCCGATAAAGCTGAACGGTAATATTGAGATGATCAGGAATTGCTGTGTCAAATTCATACAGAATTAATCTCCACTGTTTGCTACCTGCACCGAAAAATTATACCAGGATTTACCCGCTTTCAGGATAGTTTCCAAAGCCAATAATCATATTTCCCATGTTTTTCCCAAATCCGATTTGGGATAAATTTGGGATAAACTTGGGAAATTGGGAAAAACCTGGGATAAGAAACGGCCGTTTTGGGTAAAAACCCCATTTATCCAAACCCAACTTGGAAAATCGCTGGTTTCAAAACTACCCTCTGTTACAATATCCCAAGTAATCGGTAAAAAAACAAGCTCGCTGCATTCTGAAAGCTTCTTGCCGATTACATATCACATTCTGCGGGAAGTCCTCCATGAACATCAATCATACTGCCCTTTACTTATTAGTCATCTTACTTCTGACTGCCTGTAATTCAACCCCGGCAGACACTCCTCAACCCACGCAGACACCACAAATGATAGAACAATCATCACCCACACCGCGGCCTCCAACCGAAACACCCGCTCCAACAGAAACACCACAACCTACTCAAACGCCAACACCCAGCCCGACACCGACAGCAACGGCCGTTCCCCTCACCATTCTCGAACCCAAATCTGAAACCACACTCACCACCGGTACAGATTTAATCATTCGCGGAATTGATGAAACGGCCGTTAACGACACATTACAAATCTCAGTTATGATTGGGGAATGGTTACTGGCAGATGGCGAAACGGCCGTTTCCGCCGACGGCTCCTGGGAACTCACACTCCCATTACCGCCCCAGATTTCTGGACCAGCCACCATCACAGCAAACGCCACCACCACCCAAAACAGTCAATCCGCACTCGTGTACATACAACCAGACACCACTCCAACCAATCCATTTGTACTGTTGCATACACCAAAGTTGGGCGAAACGGCCGTTGCCGGGTACGGCGTCATTTTCAATGGCGAAATTAACAAGCCCATTGGCCGTACGCTGGTGATTGGGGTAATGTCTGACAACTGCACCCGTTTTGTCACGGGTTCAACATTTGAATTAGGGAATGGTCAGTGGGAAGGGTTATTGGTCATTCCATCAGACGCCACAGGGTTGACTTGTGCCATCGCTCGCTCTGGCAATCCAGACACATCGGAAGAATGGATGGCATCTATCATCCCTCTCAATATTTTGGCACAAGATGATGAAAATGCGACGAGCATCACGCTAGGCAATCCTGGTGAGCTTGTTTTTTCGGGCAGTGAGGTGTTGTCTTTGTATGGAACGGCCGTTAACGCCCCTCTCAACAAAATCGACCTGCTGCTCACCTCCGACGATGGTTACTATAAACTGCTTGCCAACGAAACCGCCGACGTCAACTCCTTCGGCTATTGGGAAATCGACTTAACGCTGTCCGAAAATTACACCGGGCACGCCTTACTCACCGCCAGCATCGGCAGTGACGAAGATTACTATGAATTGCGCATCCCCATGCTCTTCACCCGCTAATCCCCCATTTTCCCGGAAGCTTTCACCAAAAAACATAATAACAAACCCCATTTAGCTTCCGGGAAAATACAAATATGCCAGTTTGTAATCATTTCATAAGGTTTTATTTAGAAATTTGTTAATTTTAGATGGGATACTACATCTAATTCGCAAAAAATGATTGACGAGCAATCACATTTAACCTATTCGAGGATTAGTTATGCTGATAAAAAAACGTACCGGGATCGAAATTCCATCATCAGAAATCACACCCCACCACATTTACAAATCACGCCGCAACTTTATGAAAGGGGCTGCATTAACAGGTGTGGCGGCACTACTGGCTGCTTGCAGTCCAGCAGCCACACCAACGGCTGAAGAAGAAGTTGCAGTTGCAACGGCAACAGAAGCAGGGGGAGGGGTAACGGCCGTTCCCACCAAAGTCAGCACCAACACCGACGAACTCGGCGATCCCCTCAACAGCTTCCAAGACATCACCACTCACAACAATTACTACGAATTTTCCACCTCCAAGTCGGCCCCAGCAAAACTAGCAGCCAACTTCCCCACCTCACCTTGGCAAGTCGAAGTATCCGGACTCGTAAACAATCCCAAAACATATGACATGGAAGACTTCCTCAAATTCGAACAAGAAGAGCGCATCTACCGCCTGCGCTGCGTCGAAGGGTGGTCAATGGTCATTCCGTGGAACGGCTTCCCACTTTCCAAAATACTCAATGAAGTCGAGCCGACTTCCGCAGCCACACACGTTCGCTTCGAAACCATTCTCGACCCAACCAACATGCCCGGTCAAAACAGCAACTACTTCCCCTGGCCCTATGTTGAAGGTTTAGAAGTTGCCGAAGCCATGAACGACCTCACCATTCTCAGTACGGGTCTTTATGGCGAAACCCTGCTGCCCCAAAACGGTGCACCGATTCGGCTAGTCGTACCGTGGAAATACGGGTTCAAAAGCATCAAATCCATCGTCAAAATTGAGCTAGTAGACACCATGCCCACTTCTTTATGGATGGAGTCCGCACCCAACGAATACGGCTTCTTCGCCAACGTTAACCCCAACGTCGATCATCCACGTTGGTCCCAGGGCAGCGAACGCCGCATTGGTGAACTTGGCCGCCGTAAAACCATCCTGTTCAACGGCTACGAGGAACAAGTTGCCCACCTCTATCCCGATCCAGACTATGATACAAATCTGAATGCACGAAATTTCTAACAGTTTAGGTGCGACGCACTTTCTGAAGTGCGTCGCACCTTAAGCAATGTGATGTAAAATGACGCCACTAGTGAACACAACAACTAAAAAACAAACCTTCAAACTCAATAAAAAAACAACAGTCCAACTGTTACGAATTGTGACCCACATCGGGTCGCTGATTCCATTGGCTGTCCTCATTTGGGAATATCAAACGGGACGGTTAGGAGTCGATCTGGTACGAGAAATACTATTCCACACCGGCACGACTTCACTTGTGTTGCTTGTTTTATCCCTTGCCGCCACCCCTTTAAACATCCTATTCGGCTGGAAACAACTGCTGCCTTTACGCAAGCCGCTCGGCCTTTACGCCTTTTTCTACGTTAGCCTCCACTTGCTCACATTCCTCTGGCTGGATTATGGTTTTATTTGGGAGTTTATTGTTGAAGGTGTACTGGAACAACGCTTCGTATTGGTTGGGACTGCGGCTTTTTTGCTTTTGGTTCCGCTTGCAGTCACCTCAAACCGCTGGTCACAGCGCAAACTCGGCAAAAAATGGAAGCAGCTGCACAAGTTGGTCTACGTCATCATCATCCTGTCATTGATTCATTTCTTCTGGCTGGTGAAAAATGTATACGTCGAACCAACCATTTACGCCGTCATTGTCGGCGGGCTGCTACTGACTCGTGTCCGCCCAATTCGGCAGCAGTTGGCTCGACGTCGGCAGCACAGGAAAAGTCAGCGGTCGATTAAGCGTAAACGGTGAGTAGTTAGCAGATGAAATTTTGGTAGAAACGGCCGTTTTTTGTAAAAAACGGCCGTTTTGCATCCCCAGTTCAACCCCCTCTTCAAGCCCTCCTCCCTTCTGTCATTTTACTATCATTTTACTGTCACAATAATCAGGCAAT
>QQUD01000676.1 GCA_008501785.1 Chloroflexota bacterium | reverse complement strand
AACCAACACCCGCCACCATTATTCCCCTGATTTCATCACCCTCACCCAAAACTTCTACCTAAACATCAAATAAGCAAGTTAAATGTTTCCCGTTTTTTATTTTTTGTTTCTCGTTTTTTGTTACAATCCTATTCATGCAACCAACAACGAACAGCGTTAACCTGTACGATCTGAGCTACAACCAAACAAACGAAATGATAAACAAACTGGGTGGCAGTCAGTATCACACCGATTTAATTTGGGAAAAATTATATCGGGAACAGGTAACGGCCGTTTCCGCCATCACCGGTATGCGTTCCGAACTACATACCGCACTTAGCCAACACGCCCGCATCGACCCACTCAACACCCACATCGCCCTCGACAGCAGCGACGGCTTCACCCGCAAATTTCTGCTGGAATTGGTCGATGGACACACCATCGAAACCGTCTTGATGCAGTTCAAGGGTCGCTGGACGGCATGTGTGAGTACGCAGGTAGGCTGTGCAATGGGCTGCGTCTTTTGTGCCACTGGGCAAATGGGATTTACGCGCCATTTGACACCGGGTGAAATTGTGGCACAGGTTATTTATGTCAACAAAGAACTGCGCGCACACGGCGATTCCCTGCGTAATATTGTGCTGATGGGCATGGGCGAGCCTCTGCATAATTATGAAAATACGATAACGGCCGTTAACATCCTCATGAATCACAAAGGGATGGCCGTCGCTCCCAAACATATCACACTCAGTACCGTTGGCATCGTTCCTGGCATCATTCGATTGGCAGATGAAGCCCAACCCATCCGACTCGCCGTCAGCCTGCACGGAGCCACCGACGCCGAACGGCAAAAGCTAGTGCCACCCGCCAAACGTTGGCCGCTGGCCGAACTGATGGACGCCTGCCGTTATTACACAATCAAACGAAATCGACACATCTTTTTTGAATGGACACTTATTGATGGTAAAAATGATAGTCCAGACCAGGCACACGCACTGGGCAAACTGCTAGAAAATATCGATTCCCACATCAATTTAATACCCTTAAACCCGACAGTTGGTTATAACGGCCGTCCCACCGAGCGCCCCGCCGTCAAGCAATTTCAAGCCATCCTCACCAGCTATGGCATCCCCAGCACCGTGCGCCAACGCCGTGGCATCGATATTGCCGCAGGTTGTGGACAGTTAAAAACAGCTATGGGGAAATAGCAATCAGGCATCAGGTATCAGCGGTCAGCAAGAGAGAAAAAAGCTGACACCTGACACCTGACACCTAAATATTCGCAGATTTAAACAAGCTGCTATAATTGCCCCAGGAGCGAATAGATGAATAGACAAATCCCCAAAGGAACCGGTCCATTACGCAGTATTACCCCGGCAATTGATATTTATATCAAGCTGGCTCAATATCCAATTTTAGCGGACCAAATCCGTGTGCGTATGCGTGAAGAGCTTTTTCGGCGCGGTATTATTGATCAAGCCAAATTTGAGCAAGAGATCAAAGAAAAATCGCTAGAATCTCAACAACGAGAAGGATTGCACGATCCTTTTGCTGAAGAGCAGGCAAACACCTGGCAAAGACGTTTAGAACGAATTCGCAATTTTCAAACAGATGCCTACTTTGCCAACAATCTGGGAATAACGCTCGTAGAACAACTCATTCAAGAAGTGCTCCGTTCACAGCCCAGTCCATCTAATTCTGATGAACTCACCTTTAATCCAGAAATTGCACCTTGGGAATTACTATTTCGTCAAGGTGAAATTTATGAGGCCTTACCCCCACCAGAGCGTGCCAAAGTTAAGCACCATTTGCAAGAAATCAAAGTAGTCTTGATCAAAGGCATGATTAGCGATCAGTTACGCTATATTGGTGTCGCCAAGAAGATTCTAAGCATTGCTGATTTGCGTTACATTTACAAAAGGCGCATTGGCAACGGCAAGATTGGGGGAAAAGCGGCTGGATTAATGCTGGCCTGGCGTATTTTGCAACAACAAGACCCTGAAGTGGGTGCAGACATCAGCCAATCTGTGGGAATTCCAGAGTCTTATTTTATTGGCAGCGAAGTGATTTATGATTTCCGGTTAAAGAACAATCTGGTTAACTTCATGAATCAGAAATATCGAGACCTGGATGAAATTCGCACTCAGTTTCCAATGATTGAAGAAGCACATGTAGATGGCAAATTTCCGAAGGAAATTATCGATAGGCTCAGAAATATTTTAGATGAGATGGGAAATGCGCCATTAATCGTACGCTCGTCTAGCTTGTTAGAAGATAATTTTGGCTATTCGTTTGCCGGAAAATACAGCAGCTATTTTTGTCCCAATCAGGGCACACCTGAAGAAAACCTGACAGATTTGCTAGATGCTGTGCGCAAAGTGTATGCCAGCACGCTCAATCCTGATGCCATTTTGTATCGACGCCATCATGGGCTGATTGATTATGATGAGCGGATGGCGGTGTTGTTGCAGCGGTTAGAGGGGAAGGTAAACGGCCGTTACTTCTTCCCCACCCTCGCTGGCGTCGGCTTTAGCCAAAACCCATTCCGCTGGAACCGCAAAATACGGCGCGAAGACGGCTTTATGCGGCTGGTGTGGGGCATGGGAACCCGCGCTGTAGACCGCGTCGCCAACGACTATCCACGCATGATCGCCCTCAGCCATCCGCAGCTACGCCCAGAAACAACCGCCAAAGACATTCGTCAATATTCACAATGGTTCATTGACGTTATTGATTTGGAAGACAACGAATTCAAAACTATCCCCATTCAAGAAATATTGACATTCGACTATCCCGACTTGCGCTACATCGTTTCTTTAGACAAAGGAGACTACCTACAGCGCATTCTCTCCGTGGGATCACTCGATCACGATGACAAATTTATCTTGACATTCGATCACCTCACCAAAGATCGCAACTTTGTCAAACTAATGCGAACCGCACTGCGCAGGCTCGAAGAAGTCTACAATACGCCTGTTGACATCGAGTATGCCATCAACATTATCCCCAAATACCCCTATCCTGAATATCAATTGAAGATGTTGCAATGTCGGCCGTTAAGCCAGCGCAAAGAAGAAGGGCAAATTACCATCCCCAAAACGGTATCAACCAAAGACACTTTATTCCGTACCAAAGGGCTGATTCCCGACGGCAAAGTAGAAGGTATTCGTTATATCGTCTTCATCGATCCGCGCAAATATCGCATGATTCCCAATAGCGTGGAAAAATTAGAAGTTGGAAGAGTTGTGAGCCGTTTAAACAAACGGCTTGAAGATGAACAATTCATTTTAATGGGTCCAGGTCGGTGGGGATCAGCCAATCTTGAACTTGGGGTGCGTGTCACCTACGCAGATATTTACAACACACGCGCCTTGATCGAAATGGCGGTTGCGCAAGAAGGCGTCACGCCTGAATTATCTTACGGCACCCATTTTTTCCAAGACCTGGTTGAATCACAAATATATGCGCTGCCCATTCACCTGCAAGAAAAAGGAGCTGTTTTTAACTGGGAATATTTTGAAAATGCAGCAAATTGTCTATCAAAACTACTCCCTGAAGACAAAAAACTGGCCCCTTATGTGCATGTGATTGATATTGCCCAGGTATCGGGTATAAACCGCCGTGTCAATATTTACATGGATGGCAACCAGGATGAAGCATTAGGTTTTTTGGTCACAGGGGACTGGAAAATTATTGAAAAGAAAGCAACTGTGTCAAATTTTTAATACAGTATCACTTCCATATTCAATCAACATTCTCAGAAGGCAATGTGAAGTAGAACAAGCTGCCTGAATTTGGTTTACTCTTGACACCAACTTGCCCACCAAGCTTAGTCACAATACGTTTCACAATGGACAGTCCAAGACCATGCCCACGCTCCTGCGACTGGTTTAATCGCGTGAATGGCGTAAACAAACGCTTTTGTTCTTTTAAAGTAAGCCCTTGCCCATTATCATCAACCCAATAACGGATCATCCCGTCGTCTTGCATAGCTGCATTAATCTGGATGATTGGTGGTCGCCCACCGTACTTAATTGCATTGCTCAGCAAATTAATCCAAACTTCTTCAACCCAAAGTGCATAGCCCACACAAGTAGGCCAATTGACAGGTAATGTTATTTCCACCTCATATTCTTGAATCATTTGGTCAAGCCGCGCCAACACTTCATGCATAATTAAATGCATATCCAATGGCTCTCTTTCAATATCATCTATCGTTTGCACGCGTGCTAACAGCAAAAGTGCATCAACGATTGAAATCATTTTTCTAGCTGTAATATCTAAAGCGACAAGGTTTTCTGATTGTTCGTCTGGTGACAAGTCAAAATATCCAGAATTCAACAAATCTACAAGTCCTACAGTAACAGCCAACGGACTCTTTAAGTCGTGGGCAACTGTGTGCGCAAACGCTTCCAAATCTTCGATGAGTTTCTCGCGTTCAAGTTCAAATTGCTTACGGGCTGAAATATCGATGACAAACGCGATGCCAAAAGTACCCGAGCTTGTCTCAACGGAACTAAGGCCGATTTCAACTGGAAACTCATGTCCATTTTTGTGACGGCCGTATAACTCAAACCCCTGACCCATTGGCCTGGTACTGGGATTAGCAAAATAATCTGCTCGATGCTTGCTGTGCATGTGCCGAGAGCGGTCTGGCAACAATATTTCTATTGAGGCTTTTATCAACTCTAACCTATCATAACCAAACATCTCTCTAGCTTTGACATTAAACAATGAAATGAGACCCCGTTCATCAACAATGAAGATGCCCACTGAGGCGGTATCGAGCAGCGTGCGAAACAGCTTTCCGCTCTCCTCAAGCGCAATTTGAAATTGTTGTTGTTGTGTAATATCCCGAGCCACCGCATAAAAAACATCGTCAACAGGATAAGCTGTCCATTCAAGCCATTTGTAACTGCCATCACGACAACGATACCGATTTTCAAAATAATTTGTGGAGATACCAGCGGTTAAGTTTTCTAATTCTGCTAACGTTGCTGCCACATCATCGGAATGAACAAAATCGATAAAGGGTTTTGACAACAATTCTGCTTGAGAATATCCAAGTGTTTTTTCAAATGCCGGATTCACATGCTTAAAATAACCATCTACACCAGCAACACACATCATATCGATTGATAATTCAAAAAACCGGGTTAAATCTATTTGTATCTCATCCATAATACGATATCAATCAAGATTAACTAAGACTTGTCACAGGCATAGTTCTTTATCATAACGAACTATTTTATTACATTTTATAACAAGGAAAACTTATCCTGTCACATATTACCAGAATAGGCAGGGTTTTTCAGTTTTCCGAAATTTATTTCCTGTAGCCGCGATTATGATTATTGAAAAACCCTGCCAGAATAGGTGAGAAGACCAATGCTATTTCAACGTTTTTCTCGTGCAAAGACAATAACAATAGTACTAGGGCTGATTTTTATCAGCTTGGTTATTCCAATTTTAAGCGCATGGGGCTTAACGGCCGTTTTCCTTGGTCCGACACCAACAAGCCGTCTACGGGGTATGAATGGCACAATGGGAGGTCATCCCAATTTTGGTGATGACCTCCAACATTTATATTAAATCGTTTTCAAGTATTCGCGGATTTCTAATGCGGCGGTGGCCCCTTCACCTGCGGCGCTGGCAACTTGTTTGGTACTGCCAGCCCGCACATCACCGGCGGCAAAGATACCGGGCACACTGGTTTCGAGCATGAGGGGAGAACGGCCGTTAAACCCCTCAGGCGGCGGTGCATCATGCACCAAATCATGCCCTGTCACCATAAACCCCCATTCATTGAGCGCCACATCAGATTGATGCAAAAAAGTTGTGTTCGGGTCTAGTCCAATAAAAACGAATACGCCATCAACATCAAGCATACTGCGTTCTTCCGTCTGGTTGTTGACCAGTTGCAGCTTATTTAACTTGGAATGTTCGCCCTGAAATGTTTCCACCTCAGAATGCCAAAGCACTTCAATTTTGGGATCATTTAAAACTTGATCCTGAATGATTTGGCTGGCCGTAAATTCACCACCGCGCACAATCATTGTCACTTTGTCGGCAAATTTTGTAAGCAGCAAGCTTTCTTCTGTGGCGCTGTTACCACCACCAATAACGGCCACATGTTTGCCCTTATAAAACGGACCATCACAAGTGGCACAAAAATGAACCCCTGCTCCCAGGTAATCTGTCTCCCCAGGCACCCCCAGTCGTCGATAGCGGCTGCCGGTGGTAATCAGCAATGCACCCGCACTGTATTCACTGCCATCACTGGTTTGAATACAATGATAATTGGCAAAGCTGCGAATATTGACCACTTCTTGCGCTTGCAAAATTTCGACACCAAATTGTTCGGCTTGCTGGCGCAAGCGGTTCGAGAATTCGATGCCGGGAATGCTGCCAGGAAAACCGGGCATATTTTCCAACTTCTCGGTGCCTGCGGCTTGTCCGCCGAGGGCGGCTTTTTCGATCACAAGTGTGTCAATAGCTTCGCGGGCAGTGTACAAAGCGGCCGTTAATCCCGCAGGGCCACCACCAATCACAATCAAGTCATAATGATGCCGCTGTGCAGTCGTTTTTAGACCCAATTTCTGTGCTAATTCTGCATTAGAAGGCTCTGCAATGGCCGATCCATCTGCAAAAACGATGGTTGGAATAATTCTCATGCCATTATTTATCTCGATCACAAATTGTTCAGCTTCTTTGTCTTGCTGAACATCAACCCAGTTGTAAGGGATTTGGTGTTCGCCTAAAAATTGTTTGCTGCGACGACAATCTGGACACCAGTGTGCCCCGTACACGGTTATAGTTGGTTCGGTCATTTGTTTTTCCTAATTTATTGATTTATTTTTTGTTATTTGGCTCTCCAATTGTATTGACGAGGTGTCTTCAGAAAATCTTTCGTATTTTTCTAACTGAGTTGTCAAATTGAGCAATGGTGGATATGGTGGGGTAATGCATGTACCGAAAGTTATAATCATAATGATTGCCCTGTTTTTGTTTGGCTGTGCAGGGGTGGAAGAAACGGCCGTTTCCCCCACCTCAACGACATCGCCAACAACCACGCCCGCCATCACCCCAACACCCAAACCACCCCAAATCATCAACCTCACCACCCCAACGCCGCATCAGCCGCCCACGCCCTCATCATTTTCACCCCCAGACATCAATTACCTTGCGGCGGCCATCGAACAAACTCTGGCAGGATTTGACGGCATCGCCAGCTACACCATCACCGATCTGAAAACGGGGGATACGATCAGTCTTAATCCCGATGTGGCGATTGCCGGGATGAGCTTGCTCAAGATTCCCATTTTGATGGAAACGTACAACGTGTTAGACGCACCACCAAACATCGAGCAAACAAAGCTGATTACCCAAACCACAGCCCTTTCGAGTAACTTTGCCGCCAATCTGCTGCTGCAAGAGATTGCTGGCCGTCCAGATAAGTTTGCGGGTGCAGCACTGCTCACCAA
>QQUD01000627.1 GCA_008501785.1 Chloroflexota bacterium | reverse complement strand
CAATGTGGTCGTAGCCGGGTCAGGTAAAGACCCTGTCACTCAAGTTTATGTCAACAATTTCACTGAGCCAACCACCGTCAGCATGACGTTGGGATGGGAAGCAGCCGTTGACGCCGAGCAAATTTCTGGGGTTGCCTGGGGGGATGTTGATGGAGATGGTGACCTCGATTTAGCCACATCTGTTTGGCCTAAACCTAATTTGCTTTATTTAAATGAAGCGGGTGGATTGAAAGAAACGGCCGTTTTCTCCGACACCAATTATATTGATTCATTAGCCTGGGGAGACGTGGACGACGATGGTGATATGGAACTGGCTGTCAGCGAAGGCCTCTATCGCAACCAAAACGGGACACTATCATTTAACACAATCCCCGGCATGGGCGCAAACCCAGACACGGGCACCCCCCTTGCTTGGGGTGATGTCAATCGGGACGGCTATCTTGACATTGCCGCAGGCTCCGCCATTTGGCTCAATATTCCGGATCTTGGCGAGCGCACTTTGGACTACAGCTACGATCTCGGATTGGATGCGCTTGATGTGGCCTGGGCAGATGCCAACAGAGATGGTTATTTAGATTTAGCTGTCGCGGGTGATGACACACGGGTTTTCTATAACAATGGGTCAGGCACGCTGACAGCAATCGACTCATGGCAACCTAAAGACCCATTCCAAACAACGGCTGTTGCCTGGGGCGATGTAGACAACGACGGCGATTTGGATCTGGCCCTTGGCAGCAATGTCGATGGCAAAAATCAAGTTTACCTCAACGAAAATGGTGTACTCGATGAAACGGCCGCTTTTACGTTCGGCGACGAAGATGATGCCGTTTGGGACCTGGACTGGGGAGATGTGGATGGGGATGGCGATCTCGATATGGCCGTTGCGGTCCAATACAAACCCAACCTGGTCTTCCTCAACGATAACGGGCTGATTCGAGCTGAACCAGACTGGTCTTCGGCAGATATTGACTTCTCACTCGGCATTACCTGGGGAGATATTGATGGGGATGGCGATCTTGATTTAGCAGTCGCCAACGAAGAAAATAAGCCTGATAAAGTATATTTAAACGTACACGGCACACTTAACGCAGCCCCCATCTGGACGTCTGTGGATCGTAACGACACCGCTGCGGTTGCCTGGGGAGATATGAACGGTGACGGCCGTTTTGAACTCGCCACCGCCGCAGCTGAAGGGCTGACTATCTATGCAGGACAGAGACCCCTGCACCCGACACGATTTGGGCCAGAAACGGCCGTTTCCATCACCAACATCACTTCCCCCTTAATATTTTTCCCAGGTCACACAGACGTATTGGCTCCTGCCAACGGATACGCTATCCCTGGCATACGCTGGGGCAACATTCCCATCCAATACAAACTCATCAACCAGAATGCAGCAGAAGCTCACTTTGTGCGGGCCTTTTATTCACCCGATGGCGGCGGCAATTGGCTGCCCGCTGTTGCAAGATCCGGCACGCAAACAACTGCATTAGCCAGCAGCCCCACAGGTGTAAACCATACATTTGACTGGGATGTGCCGCAAAGCCAATTCTTCGGACAGAGCGACAATATGGTGTTTCGCATCGAGGCCTTCTTTGGCGCATCTCCAGCAACATCTGAGCCGGGGCAGATAGGCACATACAATTATGTAAACATGATTCCAGGACCCTATCAACGACCATATGTTGCCGCCCAAACCTTCCCCTTCCGCGTGCGCGGCACACAAATACTCGTGTGGGATGAAAACAGGACTCGGGTTGCTGATGCGCTCGTCTACCGGCTGCCAAACAATCAAATTTTAGGTGCCAAACCATTGGTCAACGCGCTCAATATCCCCTTCCGCACCGATAGTTACGGCTATTTGCAAGGGCGTGGGCAGCTTGCCCCATCCGACCAGCTGGTGGCGCTGCATCCCATTGCTTACGGCGGGGCCACTGAAAAGGCACTCAATTTTGATGGGTTTGATGACTACATCGACTTTGGTGTCGTTGACCACACGGCCGTTCTCACCAATGATTTTACCGTCTCTGCCTGGGTGAAGCTGGATCGTATCGGCGGTATTCAGCACATCATCAGCCATGCCCGCAACAACAGCGTCAATGGGTTCGGGTTTAGTATTGTTAACGACGGGCTGCGTTTTTCGACCTATGGTGCAAATGAATACAACAGCAACTCCATTTCACTCAAGCCAAACGAATGGTATCATGTCGCCGCTGTCATATCCTCGTTCTATTCGTACAACTATGTTTCATTTTATGTCAACGGCATCTACCAAGAGACAATCTTTCATTGGGGGGACCCCGGTCTGCCAAATCCTGATGACAAACTGTTACTCGGTGCTATAAGCAACGTTGGTGGCGATCCCACCAATCCATTCCTGTTTGAATATCTAAACGGCAGCCTCAATGAAGTGCGAATTTGGAATAGCGCCCGCACAACAGCCCAAATTCAGGCTGAAATGAACGAGACCCTACCCCAGTCTGATCTCCAATTCCTGGTAGGCTATTGGCCAATGACGGAAGGTACAGGCAACTTTATTGGTGACTTTTCTAACAACAACATCACCGGTGAATTGGGTGGACTCAATGCCAGTCACCCCAACGGCCGCGAACCGACCTGGGTAGATGAAGATGTACCCCAAGACCCCACCTATATCGTTTACCAAACGAGTGCGAAACCAACAGCAACGGGTTTGGAAATGCAGTCCGTTCCATCTGACCTGGGCACCGTCGTTCTCACCGTCATCCCTACACAAACATTGACTTTGTTCAACATTGATGTGTCGTTGGAATGGGACGCACGCAACGATCCAAACTATCTAGATCAGCTAACCAGCGATTTGCAGCGCACCTCTCAAATTTTGTTTGAATTGACGAACGGGCAGGCAGCACTAGGGAATGTAACCATCTTTCAGAACAAAGACAACTGGCTTGACGCTGATGTTGTCGTTTACGCCACAAACAGCCATCGTCCCAACGCCAATCTAGGCGGTATTGTACAAGAACCGCTTACGGAAATGGTTCTCTCTCCCACCAGCACGCAGAAAATCACTGTGGAAAATGCTTATTTGCCTGGCCAAATTCGCATGGGTGCGACGTGGAACCGGTTTGGCAATAGTTCGGGCAGCCTTGGAGAAGATTGGCCGCGTGCTTTGGCACATGAAATCGGACATTATGGCTTCTTTTTGCTAGACAATTACATTGGCATTCGCGATAACGTACTTGTAGAAACGGTTTGTCGCGGCAGTGCCATGTACGACGCCTATGTCGAACGAGAATTCTTGACTGCTGGCAACTGGTCTGGTGAATGTCTAGATACGCTGTCGGCTAAAACAACCGGCCGTTCAGACTGGGAAACAATCACGGCTAATTATGGGTGGATGACGGCAACGGCCGTTTTCACAGGCCCCACCAATCTACCACTCGTTGTTACCGAAATCCAATTTGCAAATCAGATAACTGAATCTGCCACGCTGGCAGCACCTTTCTTCGGTTTGCTCGATGAAAATGGTGCGCCGCTTGTCTTTGGCGAAAGCGAAGCACAGGCATACCTCTACAAAACAGCCAACACGCCAGACGTCACCGATGATGATGTGATCGCGCTTGGTGGCTCAAATCGAGACCTGATTCAGGCGCGTGGTGCTGAACCAGGAGATCGGCTCTGTGTCTATGGCGTCAATCCAACGCGCATTGGCTGCCATCCGGTGGGCATGCAAGAACAGCCGTTTACAGTTTCCACTGTTAGTGATTGGCCACCTCAAATTGTGGCCACGGCCGAAAATTCGCGCACGTTTGTGATTGAGGTATCGAATTTGTCTAATGTCGATTCGCTGGGCGTGCAAATCTATCCGGTATTCGGCACGGCATCGGATGAATTGATTAAGACGGGGCTTGGAGGACAAACGGCCGTTTCTCTCACCGTCACCCTTACAGACCCCTCCCCCGGCGGTTATGTACGTCTTTGGGTTCCCGGCAGCTCACCCCTCAAAGAAACAATCACCCAATTCTATTTAGGCGGTGGTTGGAACGTGAACCGGCCAGGATTAAACGTCAATCGCCCAGGATTAAATGTGAACCGGCCAGGATTAAACGTCAATCGCCCGGGCCTCAATGCACCTGTTGCTTCCAGCGATGGGCAGGTAATCATCTTCAGCCTGGAAAACTTGTTTGACGACATCGTCACACACTCTCTGCAATCTCTGGCCTCATTACCTGATCTGGACCCGTGGTTGACACCCGTTGGTCAAGCATACCGGTTTACAGCCGATGGCGATTTACCACAAAGCTCTATCTCGTTCTATTACTTGCAGCGGGATGTACCTGCGGGTTTCGAAAATAGTCTAGCTATTTACTATCAAGCAGATGGCTCCAACAAGTGGGAACGATTAGCAACGGTTCCTGACAATTACCGGAATCTAGCTTCAGCCGCACTGCAAAGCGAAGGGACGTATGTGCTTGCGGTCACGATTATTACCCCACAACTCAATCAGGGGTGGAATCTGTTTGCTTACCCAGATACGGATGCGCGGGAAGTAATCACCGCGCTGGCATCCATTAATGGCGATTACACGTCCGTTTACCAATGGAATCCAATTAACGTACCTGCCTGGACGCTGTACGACAACACTGTCCTCCCTGCATTTCAGGATTTGGTAAATGATTTGCCCTCACTCGAACCCTTACAATCCTATTGGATTTATGCATTGACTGACACCGTTACTTACATTGGCGTGCCCACCTTGCAGAATGACATCCAAACGAATTTATCGCTGCCACCAGCCACCTATTACGGTGAAGTTGTGGCACGCAATGGCTTTACACCTACGTTGGGTATGACGATTGAGGCACAGATTAATGGGAACGTTTGTGGAACCAGCTTGGTTACAAACACGCAAGCTGGGCTAAGTTACAAAGTTCAGGTTGCCGCAGATAATGGCAACAATTGTGGTACCAACACCAAAAATATCACCTTTGTGGTTGATGGGGTGACGATGCCAAATATAGTCACCTGGGACAATTCGCAGGCAAACTATTTACCATTGAACAGCTTGGTTGTGGGTGGCGGACCTGAAGCAAGTTTGTATTTACCGTTGATTATGCTTTCATCAGCTAACAGCAATAATGCCCCTGATCTAATTGTGACCAATTTAGCAGCTACGAGCAATAATATCGAGATCGTGATTCAAAATCAGGGCACAGTGCCAGTTCCAGTTGGCGGTGATTTTTGGGTGGATGTTTACTTGGACCCGAATCCGCCGCCAACGGCCGTTAACGACATCTGGCAAAATCACGCAACTGAAGGGTTAGTTTGGGGTGTTGTTGGCTCGGCGCTGCCGCTAAACCCTGGAGAATCGCTGACTTTGTCGGTGAATGACAGCTATTATCGAGCAGATGAAAGCAATTTTTCGGGAGTTGTGGTGGTGGGAACGGCCGTTTACGCTCAGGTCGATTCTGCAAATGCCAACACAAATTACGGTGCTGTGCTAGAAAATCATGAAATCAACAATAGTGGCTACAACAACATTTTCGGACCAGTCATTTCAGCCGCATCCATAAACCAGTCAGCGAATGTCAACATTATCACACAGGTTCAAACTAATAATTTACCACCCCGGGAGTGAAATTGGTCAAAAAATTGTACATATCGGAAGCAAAAAATCTTGCACAAAGACGTTAACATCAATCGTGTACCCAAATCGTGTGAAAATTAAAAACCGAGTTTCTTTCAGAAGCTCGGTTTTTTAGGTTAGCACAGATGAACAGCAAATCAATTCAACGATTGTTGAACTATTACATTTATCCACGCCACCAGTGACAAAGATCACTAAGATTTACATCTTGAACTGCATAAAATCCCCTTAAATAAGTTCAATCATGGTTGAACTATTAAACAGATGCAATCATCTTCCTGGAAGCTCAGAACCAATTTTTAACGCAAAGCTATTGATCAGCTTTCGGGGAGATACACAAGCTACGCAGGAGTAAATTTTATGGCAGCAGATCATGTTTCAACATCGCCGTCACCACAGAAACAAAGCTGGCAGCTACCAGCCATGGTGATTGGCATTGGGATTGTATGGATTCTTGTTTGGGGACAGTTGCAAAATTTGGCAGACTGGCTCACCTACAGCCTGATCGGTTTGCAACCCGAGACACATTTAGGTGAATCGATCAACTTCTTTTTCTATGATGTGCCAAAAATCTTGATGTTGTTAACCGCGATGATTTTCATGGTGACAATGGCGCGTTCATTTTTCAGCGCAGAGCAGGCACGAGCCGCATTAGGTGGCAAACGAGAAGGCATTGGCAATGTGCTAGCGGCTGGGCTGGGTGTGATTACGCCGTTTTGTTCGTGTTCGGCCGTGCCGCTGTTTATTGGTTTTGTAGAAAGCGGCATTCCCCTGGGGGTTACTTTTTCGTTTTTGATTGCGACACCGGTTGTGAATGAAATTGCATTGGCAATGCTGTTTGGGCTGTTTGGCTGGAAAATTGCTGGATTGTATCTGGTGACGGGTTTGACGATTGCAATTGTGGGTGGTGTCATTATCGGCCGTTTACGCCCTGAACAATATGTTGAAGATTTTGTGTGGCAAGTTCAGGTTGGGCAGCAGGCGGGCATCGCCTACAAACCCACCTGGAACGAGCGCATTCGCACCGCCATCGACAGCACAAAGGAAATTGTGGGCAAGGTGTGGCCGTATGTGGTGATTGGCATTGCCATTGGCGCAGGCATTCATGGCTATGTACCTGAAGATTTTCTGGCCGACATCATGGGTCGTGGTGCGTGGTGGACCGTCCCAGCGGCCGTTATTTTAGGCGTTCCGCTCTATTCTAACGCGGCTGGCGTGATTCCAATTGTGTATGCGCTGATGGAAAAAGGAGCCGCGCTGGGCACTGTGTTGGCGTTTATGATGTCAGTTGTGGCGCTCAGTTTGCCGGAAATATTGATATTGAAGCGCGTCATAAAAATGAAGCTAATTGTCATTTTTATTGGCATTGTGGCGTTTGCAATTGTTTTGACCGGATATTTGTTTAATTTTGTGATTCGGTAAGAGGAACACAGAGTTGCACTGAGAACCGCAGAGTTACACAGAGAGAAGAAAAGAGAGTTTTTTAGTTCTTCCTTTGTTTTTTTGTTTCTTTGTACCTTTGTAATAATTTTTCGAGGAGTTGAAATGTTAACCATTAAAGTTTTGGGTTCAGGTTGTAAAAATTGTGAAAAGGTTGAGGCCATCACGAAGTCGGCTGTGGCAAAGATGGGGGTTGAAGCAGCAGTAGAAAAAGTGACCGATTATGGAGAGATAATGCAATACAATGTGCTGGCGACGCCAGGATTGGTGATGAATGAGCAGTTGGTTGCGGCGGGACGCATTCCGAGTGAGGCGGAAGTGACGACCTGGATTGTGGATGCAATGGCGAGGGAATAATGAATAATGATTTCAAACGACCCAAATGAATTAAACCAAATC
>QQUD01000525.1 GCA_008501785.1 Chloroflexota bacterium | reverse complement strand
GTTAGTAAGTAATGACCGTATCACTCCATGAAAAAATTGTTCGTTTAGGTCGAGACCTGGAATAAATTTTGACACTTTTCACCCAGACTCCCCAAAATGAATTTTGGGGTTGCCAGAATCAAACATGCTTAAATATGTTTTCAGACTTAAATATCGAATTCATTCGATGGCATGGCGAAACTAAGGTTGATAAACCGCGCCAGTTATGCCCTGAATTTCCAAATCACGCAGCGCTTCTGCCACAGAATTACGCGTCAAATCGCCATTGTCACCCGCTATTTCCAGTGCTTCACGCAACAATTGAAACGCATCATAAGCGGGAGCCGCATAAGGACCGGGCACTTCGTTAAAGGGCGTGACAGATTCATACGCTTCGCGAAATTCTGCGGGGTATTGGGCGGGAACGGCCGTTCCAAACACCCCTTCTCCCGCTGCAATAAAAGGCAGCCCCGCATCTACGTAAACCGGCAGCGCCGCATGGGTGGTTTCGGGAATCCAATGACCTACAACAGCCACCACCGCCGGATCGAGGGTGAGGGAGACGGCCGTTTCTCTTGCCAGCCCCACATCCCCACTATCATCCAGCGCCACCAAACTCACCCGGTAACCATCAATACCACCCGCTGCATTAATTTCCCGCACCGCTAGCCGCGCACTGTAAATCACATCATACCCAATGGCGCGGTCTGCCCCTTCAAATGGCCCCACCAGGCCGATTTTGATGACGGGATCGACGCTGGCGCAGGCGGATAACGAAAAACAATAAACAATAAACAAAAAACGAAAAACGATCTGTTTAAAACCATCAGCCGTAAATTGTAAATCGTAAATCGTAAATCTATTATCATCGGCATTTCTGTACATTTGCCACATGTTCATCATACGTCACACTAAAGTTATGCGTGCCGGGAACTGGGGAAGTGCAGTCCACGACGAAGAAAATATAGTCATTGGCGGTTGGTTCTGCCACGGCTTGCAGCGAGGCCAGTCCTGGATTTGCAATGGGGCCAGGTGGTAGGCCATCGAATTCATACGTGTTGTATGGGCTTTTTAATTCTAAATCTTCAAAATAGAGCGGCGATTTCCACCAGCTTCCCGTGTCGGTTTGATAACCGAGTGGGTATTGTACCGTGGGGTCAGCTTCTAGTCGCATTCCTTGTGCTAACCGGTTGTAAAAGACGCCAGCCATTAACGGCCGTTCCGTCCCCACGACCGCCTCCCGTTCAATAATCGAGGCCAGCGTCACCGCCTCTCGCAGCAACAAGCCCTGCGACCCAAACGCTTGCCGCATCGCAGGCGTGACCCGTTCACCAAAATTTTGCAGCATTAAATCTACCAAATACGCTGCATTCGCATCCGCAGGCACACGGTATGTGTCAGGAAACATAAACCCTTCAAGCGATTCATTCACAGGCAGGGAGGCTAAAAAATCATATTGAGACAAATCATAGGGGGTTTGCCGCTTCACAATCGACAAAAATGTATTGGCATCAATCAAGGCAGGCTGTTGAGCGGCAAGCAAGTCGGCCATTTCCTCAACACGCCAGCCCTCGATAAAAGTGAGCGATGTCTCTTGCACAACGGAGCGTGTCAGCGCTTCAGCCAGTTCGGGAATGGTCAAATCGGCCGTTAAATTGTATTCACCTGCCTCCAACTCTGCATCAATCCCCACATAGCGAATGTAGCTGCGAAATAAATCGGCATCATTTAACAGGTGTGCTTGTACCAGATTATTGCTGATGGTGTCGGCCGTTTCCCCTGACTCAATCACAAATGCCACAGTACCGACGGCGGTTCCTGCTGGCTGCTGCAACGCCTCTACATTTCTCGCCAGATACACCTGTAAATAAAATCGCTCTACCGATGACAGCGCCTGATTGCCATCGCCACCCAGCACACTGGCATTGTTCCCCAGCCATTGAGTATAGAGGATGAAAACGGCCGTTCCGCACCCCAGCAAAACAACCAACAATAATCCCAGCCGCAGTAATGTTTTTAGACCCTTCATTTGCCTATATTCGCATCCAAATAGCTTTGCAAAATAAACGCCGCCGCCACTGCATCTACCCGCTCCCGTGCCTTTTTGCCGCGTTTGCCCCGCTCACGCAGGCTGGCTTCGGCTTGCACAGTCGTCAGGGCTTCATCCCAAAACTCGATGGGAATATCGATATATTTTTCCATTTCGGCCGTGTAATCGCGCACCCAGGCTGACTTTTGTGTCTCTTCACCAGCCAACGACAGGGGCAAACCCACGACCAACAAGTTCACTTGCTCTTTGGCAATAATACGGCCGTATTCCGCATAATCTGCCTTGCGTGAAGTCCGCAACACCAAGCCATAAGATTGGGCAATCGTCCGCGTCGGGTCGCTAATGGCTACCCCAATGCGTTTTTCACCAAGGTCAAGCGCCATCACACGCCCTTTGATCGTAAAAGGATTGTTGTCTTCGTATCCGTCACCGAGTTCGTATAAATCCATACCTATTCCAATGATCCACAAAACGGCCGTTTTCGCTCACCGCAAACCCTACGATTTATAAATGATGCAAGTTGCAGGGGGCAAGGAGCCAGGAAGAACCGGTTGTCTTATTTCATCTGGTTACCACTTCCACTTCAATTCGGGATGCTGCATAGGGAACACGATCAAACCAGACCGGCCAAATATCAATCAGCGGCAGTTGTTGCAGGGGAAGTGATTTATTGAGATACGCGATGGCTAAATCGGCATCTTGGCCGGTAATTGCGCTGGTGGGTGTTGATTGCGCCACATCAACGGCGGCGACGCCGTCGGCTTGCATCACAAATGTGACACGACCCGCGTCATCTGTACCAATTACATCACCTGCGGTGAAGTGGATGCTGTCGGGTACGACTGTGTGATCGAATGGCACGTCTCGGATGAGGATATCATAAACTAAGCCAGATGCCTGGGTGGTGTTAACGGCCGTTCCCACCAACGCCGCTCGAATTTCTAATGACAAGCTCTCCGTCAATTCACCAACAGCATGAGAATACGTTTCATCCAAAATCACAGCAATTCTCAGTGAATCTCGCGCCAAAAATTCATCCTCGGTCAGTTGCGCTTCCAGCTCAGACGCAGCCAACGCCTGCAAAAACTGCACAACTTGAGAACGCAGTCGGGCCATGTCTGCTTCATTCACCACAGCTTCTTGCCTAAAAGCCCCACCCGACATGGCCGACACATTGCGCACACTCACCTGTTCCGTAAACGTGCCATTAACCCGCACAATCTGCTCGGCAGCCACATTTCCCTGTGGTCCAGGGTCAACGGCAACCACTTCTACTTCTGCGGTGCCCCCCTCAACCTCGGGAATTGTCACGGTTGACAGGGTTTGAAATAAAATGGCGGGATCGTCTGCGGTGCTGACTTGAGTTCCGGCGGGGAGAGTAACGGCCGTTTCCGTCAAGTTCGTGAACACAACCGCCCCACGCGCCGGAGCATTTGGCACATCAACCGCACCGGTTGTGTCCAATTCAGCATCCCAAACCATTTCTACTAATAAATTGCGCCCCGGCACGATTTTGTTTTGATAATCGATAGCAGCCAGATTCGGATCCGCCACAACCGGCTGTTCCACGTGTAAATCCATCGTTTCTGGGTGCAAAGTGATGGTTGCAGTCGGCACAAAATAGATAAAGCTAACCACAAGCAGCGCCACCGCCACACAAAACAGCAAAATACCCACATACCGAACCAGCCATTGTCGCGGCGATACGGCCCAAACCCGGGGTTGCAAATGAGCAGCCAACTTATTTGTCACGGCTATTTGTTGCGATTGTTCGGAAATGGAACCAGCGCCGGTTGTCGGCAGGCCAACGCGTTCATCACGCCGCCGCCCTCGCCACCAACCACGCCGATTGTGCGCTCCCTGTTCATCTTTGAACGCTGGAATGCCCAACGCCAGCGCTTGCCGCCGCATTCCACCATCTGCAGAAACCAACCCAATTTCAATGCGACGCCAGTCAGCAAACCGCCGCAAACGCACCAAATCAAGCCCTTTCAGCCCATTATTTGACTCTGGCAAGACAAACAGCACCTGCTCCGCCCCACTCCAATCAAGGCGATCACAAACTGAGTGAATATCGTCTTCGGCATTAAGGTTTATTACTTTCACAGAGTTAAAAATTTTTCTCGCCCCAAACTTCTTCTATAAATTGAACCCCGTAACAAAATGGTTAGGCCGCATAATGAACGTGACGCGTGTCACATCGAGCTCATCTTCCATTTCGCCAACTAAATAGGGCAAGAATGAGTTTTTGTAGTTGATGAGGCGGTTGATGTTAAAACGGCCGTTTTCCACCACCCCTTCAAATGGCGTCGCCGGGTCCGGCTTCTTTAAAATCGAGCGTCTGCGAATAAGCTGTCGCTCCTTTACGCGTGCCGCCAACTGCGCTTCCACTTCGGCCAACGGACGATAAATATTGAGCGTAAACTTTTTGTATGGGATGAGCAGCATATTTTCTCCCAAAAGAGCACTTCAGCTCTTCAGCTCTTTTGCTGACTTGCTGACAAGCTGAAATGCTATCCTAACACCTTTTCAACCAACCCAGGCACAGCTTTTAATGCATCAGGCAATTTTGACGCATCACGACCGCCAGCCTGCGCTAGGTCAGGACGACCACCGCCGCCGCCGCCAACCATCTTGGCCACTTCGCGCACAATGTCGCCAGCTTTCAGGCCACGTGGGATTAAATCTTTGGTGACAACCGCAATCATGATCGGCTTGTCGTTTTTGACGGTGGCCAAAACGGCCGTTCCCGACCCCACATGATCACGGAACCGGTCCGCCATTTGCCGCAAGCCGTCTACATCCACACCTTTCACAGCCGCCGTCAGCACCTTCACCCCAGCCACCTCTTGCGTGTTAGCCAAAATCGACTCAAACTGCATCGCAGCCATTTGCTGCTGCATCCGGTCCACTTGCTTTTGCAATGCTTTGTTATCTTGCACCAGCGAATCCAGCCGGGAATCTAGCTCATGCACTGGCACGTTGAGCTTGCTAGACAGCTTGTCCAGTACGTTTAGCCGGTCTGTCACTAACTCACGTGCGCCACGTCCAGTGACAGCCTCAACTCGACGCACGCCTGCCGAAACAGCACCTTCGCTGGTGAAGCGGCACATGCCAATATCGTTGGTTTCGCTAACGTGCAGGCCACCGCACAGCTCAAAGCTGTAACGCGATTTGCCATCTGCGCCAATTTGAACGGTACGCACAATATCGCCGTACTTTTCGCCAAACAGGGCCATTGCACCAGCAGCAATTGCTTCTTTCTGACTCATAAATTCAATATTCACCGGATGGTTAGCAGCAATCGCATCATTCACAGCCGACTCAATGTCAGCTAATGTCTCGCTATTCACAGCACTATCATGCGTAAAGTCAAAACGCAGCCTGTCTGGGGCCACCAGGGAGCCAGCCTGCGTCACATGGGTGCCTAATCTATCGCGCAGTTCTTGATGCAAAACGTGCGTGGCGGTGTGATTACGGCGAATATCGCTGCGTCGTTCGTCGTCAACCTGGAGTTTTACAGGTTGTCCAACGGACATTTCGCCCTGTACAAGTTCGCCAATATGAACGATGAGATTGCTAACCGGTTTACGGACATCGTCCACACGGAATACGATCCCATCTTCACTTACAATCATCCCGGTATCAGATACTTCACCACCCGATTCGACGTAGAAGGGGGTAACGGCCGTAACCAACTCAGCCTTATCACCAGTCTGCAACTGCTCCACAATCTTGCCATCCTGAATGATGCCAACCAGTTCTGATTCCAGTTCAGCACTAGCATATGGTTCGTATTCCACGCCACTTTCAAGCTGACCCGACGTTTCCAGTTGCTGCAGCAGTTCGCCATGAACACCCGTATCTGCATCATACTGACCAAATGCACCTTTACCACTTGCCTCAGCATGAGCTTGTCGTGCAGCCGTGTAGCCAGCTTCATCAACCGTAAACCCACGCTCTTGCACCACGTCTCGCGTGATTTCCAGTGGCAAGCCGTATGTCGCATACAAATCAAATGCCAAATCACCAGGAATCTCAGATTCGCCTTTGGTGTTCAGGTCTGCCACAATGCGATACAAATGCACCATCGCCGATTCCAGCGTACTCGCAAATTTCTTTTCTTCCTGTGTGAGCGTGCGCAGCACATGCTCCTCGCGGATTTTCAGTTCTGGGTATGCTTCATTCATCTGCGCGATGTACACCTTTGCCACTTCCGCCAAAAACGGCTCAGAAAAACCAATGCTGTACCCAAACCGCACGGCCCGTCGAATAATCATGCGCAGCACATAGCCAGCACCAGTACTGCCGGGACGCACACCATCGGCAATCAAAAAGGTAGCAGCTCGCCCATGATCCGCAATGACGCGATAGCCAACATATTTTTCAGCCCGTTCTGTGGCCGAATCGCCCAACATTTTTTGCACACGATCAATAGCGTGTGAGAACAGATCGGTGTCATAGTTATTTTCGACTTGTTGCATGATGCGAACCATGCGCTCAAGCCCTAAACCGGTATCAACTGAAGGCTTGGGCAGCGGCGTTAAACTGCCATCTTTCTCACGATTGAACTGCATGAAAACGAGGTTCCAGAATTCGAGGAACAGTTCGTCATCATCAGCATTTAACTGGGTTGGATCGCAGGTTTCCATATCGCCGACATAGTAGAACATTTCGGAATTGGGGCCACAAGGGCCAGTTTCGCCCATTTCCCAAAAATTATCCTTCTTGTCAAAGCGCAAGATTTTTTCAGCAGGCAAATATTTTTGCCACAGTTCAAACGATTCATCATCGTCAGTATAAATGGTTGCCCAGAGGCGTTCTGGTTCCAGCTTAAGCACACCTGTGACAAAGTTCCAGGCATACTCAATTGCGCCTTTTTTGAAGTAGTCACCAAAGGAGAAGTTGCCCATCATTTCAAAAAATGTGTGATGGCGCGGGGAGGGACCGACGTTTTCCAGGTCGTTGTGTTTCCCCTGAACTCGCATCACTTTTTGGGCGGTAGCGGCGCGAGAATACGGCCGTTTCTCTTTCCCCAAAAACACATCCGTAAACTGATTCATCCCCGCATTCGTAAACAGCAGCGTCGGATTATCATATTGCGGCAGTGGCGCACTGGCCACTACTTCATGTTTCATCTCTTCAAAAAAGTCCAAAAAAGCTTTGCGAATCTCATTACTTGTTGTCGGTCTCATAATCTCTCCATCCAATCATTTTGTAGGGGATTGGCCTGCCAAACCCCTACCACCTTGAATTGTATCTGAGCAAAAAAAAACCGCCAGATGGTGAAGCACCGTCTGGCGGGAATCTGCCGGTTAAATTGTCGCTTTTGTGACTCAGGCAGCCCTATTCGCCAGACGTGATGTCTGTACGGCGGCTGCGGCGGCAAAATGATTGTTTCGTGTCACAAAATTCACATTCATGCGGCAAATCGTAACAGATGCAAAGGAGCATGTCAAAGAATTGCCTGTCGAATTTCCTGGTGGC